>JBCBMF010000017.1:0-25694 GCA_039822905.1 Planctomycetota bacterium | reverse complement strand
GCCGACTTCAACGCCTGGGTGCTCGCGTTCAACGCGGGCAGCATCCGTGCCGACCAGAACCGCGACGGCGCGGTCACGCCGGCAGACTTCAACGCGTGGATTCTCAACTACAACGCGTGCGAGGCCCTCGGCGACTGACTCACTCGCCCTCGCTCGGTGCAGACGACTTGGGCCCGACGACGACCGACATCTTGTTGTCGTCGGTGTAGTACCGCGCGAACGCCTCGCGGATGTCGTCGGCGGTGAACCCGCTGTACGCCTCCTCGAGGTTGGCGAGGTCCTCCATCGACTTGCCGCGGTACGTCGCGTCGCTGAGCTGCCGCGTCCACCAGCCGGGCTGCTCGGTGTCTTCTTTGATCTTGTTGAAGATCTGACCCCGCGCGACCTCAACCTCTTCGCTCGACGGGCCGTTCTCCGCGAAGTCGGTGAACATCTCGTCGATCTTGTCGGCTAGCCGTTGCTCGTTCCCCGGGTTGGTCGGGCCAGCGGCGAAGATCAGGCCCATGCCAGGGTGGACCGTCGAGGGCTGCGCCTGCGCACTGATGGAGTACACAAGCTGTTCCTCCTCACGGATTTCCTTGACCATCCGCGTGCTGAGGATCTGCGTGGCGAAGCGGATGAGCCTCGTGTCGCGCACGTTGCTGGCGTCCGGGCCGAACGAGCCCGTGATCGCGATGGCCACGGGTGTGCTGGTCTCGATGGACTCCGCGACCTCCAGCGGCCCCTCCGGGTGCTCGATCGTGCGCAGCTCGTCAAGCGTCGCGTCGCTGATCCGCTCGCGCGGCGGCAGCGAGCCGATGTATCGAGTCACAAGATCCATCGCCGCGTCCTGCTCGATGTCGCCGACGACCGCGACCTCGATCGGTGCGCGGTCGAGCGTCTGCTCGAGCCAGCTTTGCGCGTCGCTCAGCGTGATCGCCTCGACGCGGTCGAGCGAAAGCGGGAGCAGCCGGACCTCGCCTTCGGGCGAGATGAGCGACGGCAGCAGCTCTTGCAGCCTGCCTTGCGGGAGCGTCTTGCGCTGCTCAATCGCCTGGCGCTGCGTCTCCTGCCAGCGATCAAACGCAGCCGCTTCGATCAGCGGCTCGGTCAGCAGCAGGTGCGCGAGCTGCATGCCCTGCTCGAGGTCGGCCGGGTTGCCCGAGACGGTGATCGACATCGCGTCGCCGCCCGATCCGCCGCCGACCGTGACCTTCGTGCCTGTCAGCAGGTCGCGGATGTTGGTGCTGGAGAGCGACCGCGTCGAGGGCGGGCTGAACGCGAGCGACGCGGCGGCGGTCAGCCCGTGCGTCTCGGCCGTTTCGCTGATGCGTCCGCCTGCGACGGTGATCGTGATTGTCGCGTTGTCCTGCCGCTTGTCCATGAATCGGTAATGTGCGCGGACGCCGTTGTTCAGCCACGCCGACCAGATCTGCGTGGGTTCGTGCTTCTCGATCTCGACGACGGCGCCGGGTTTCGGCAGGCTCGCCATGAACGACTCGGGCCGCTCGTCCTCGATCTCGGCCTCGGGTGTCACGCTCAGATCGGCGCGGGCCATCTCGAGCAGCTCCGACTCGGTCGGCACGTTAACGCTGTCGGGGATCGACACCGCGAGCATGAGCGCCTCGTCGTCGTAGAGCATCGTGAACGCGTCGTTCACCTCGGCATCGGTGATGGTGGGCACCATGTCGCGCGTCATCGCGAGGCGCTGCGCGGCGCTGAGCACCGTGTCGCCCGCGGCGACCTGCTGGTTCATGCCCGAGAGGATCGCGGACGCCGGCAGCGTGGGCTCCTGCTCGGCGAACCGCTCTGCACCCGAGATCGCTGCCCTGCGTGCGTCCTCGATCTCGCGGGCGCTAAAACCGTGCACGTGCGCACGCTTGAACTCGCGGGTGAGCTCTTCCATCTGCGTCCGCCAGGTGTCGGGCTGGCCGAAGGCCTGGATCCAGCTCACGCGCATCGCACCGAAGAGGTCTCCTACGAAGGCGGCCGACCCGAGTATGCCCAGCTCGCCCTCGTTGATCTTCTTCTGCAAACGCCGGTTAAAGACGCTCGATGCGAGGTTCTCGACGAGCACCCGCCGCATGTCCTCGCGCGTCGTGACCGGCGGCATCGGCTCGCGGATCGTGATGATCTGGATCTGCGAGTTCGTCAGCTCCGGGTCGGTGAAGACC
Source organism: Planctomycetota bacterium (assembly GCA_039822905.1). GTDB lineage: Bacteria > Planctomycetota > Phycisphaerae > Phycisphaerales > UBA1924 > JANQQZ01. The sequence goes on along the minus strand of JBCBMF010000017.1, from coordinate 23,541 downwards.
TCCGCGCGCATCTCCGTGTAGGGCGTCACGCCGACGGGCAGATCCGCGGGGCGATCAACTTTCGGATCGTCCGCGAAGTACTTCTCGATCACGGGCACGATCGACTCGGCGTCGCGATCGGCGACGACCATGAGCGTCATGTTGCTCGCGGTGTAGTAAGTCTCGTAGAACTGCACAAAGTCGTCGCGCTGCACGCTATCGATGGTTTCTTCGGTGCCGATCGGCAGCCGGTAGCCGAACGTCGAGCCGGGCGCGATCGCCTCGAAGAGCTGCTCCTGCACGCGCTGCTGCGGGCTCAGGCGCGTCCGGCGTTCTTCCTGGATCACGCCGCGCTCGGCGTCGATCTCGGTTTGCAGCAGGCTCAGCCCGCCGGCGACATCGTCGAAGAACAGCAGACCCTTGTCAATCGTGTCCAGCTCGGTGTCGGGCAGGTTCAGGATGTAGGTCGTCTGGTCGAAGCTCGTGAAGGCGTTCTGGTGCCGACCGAAGCTCAGGCCCATCGATTCGAAGAACGAGACAACCTCGGTCGGCTCGAAGTTCGCGCTGCCGTTGAACGCCATGTGCTCCAGATAGTGCGCGATGCCGCGGACGTCATCGGTCTCGTTGAGCGAGCCGGCCGAGACATGCAGATACAGCCCGGCACGGTTCTCGGGGTTGCCGTGCTCCTTGATCATGTAGGTCAGCCCGTTGTCGAGTGTGCCGACGAGCAAGTCGTCGCGGGTCTCGAGCGGCTGCGCGGTGATGGCGGCCGTCGTGCCGGCGAGCAGCAGCGTTGCGATAGTCGTTCGGTTCATGGTGGTGCGCCCTCCCCGCGCTGGTGTTGGCCGGTCGCTCTCCTGGGCCCGCACGTGCCGCCGCCCGCCGGGATCCAGGCCGAGTGAGCCTATACAGGGAATCGGCGGTCAGGGTTGCGTCCCGTTGCCAGCGAAGAGCACACAGGTCCCGCCGCACTTTTTGCCGCGTTCGAACCGGCCATTGAGCATCCCCGTGATCGCATCATCGATCACCGCCCGGATGGCCTCGAGATCGAGGTCCCCAATCGAGATCGCGCCCGACTGCTGCGAGGACAGGATCCAGTACGCCGCCTCGCCGGAGAGCTCGCCGAGCGGGATGCCGTACGAGTCGGCGACGGCGAGCGCATAGATGCCGAGCTGGAGGTCGTCGGCGTTGGGCTCGACCAGCGACTTCCAAGCACCCCCGGTCTTGTAGTCGATGATTCGGAAGCCGTCGCCCGCATCGGAGACAAGCCGCTCGACGCGGTCGATCTTCGCCTCGATCGTGTGCGGCTCGTCGTCGCCCTCGGCGCGCATGTATGGAAGCTTCAGCCGCTGTTCGATCATAAGAATCTCGGCATTCTCATCGTGGAACGTGTCGTAGCCGGTGTCGAGCTGCGACTCGATCTGGACCAGCTGCGCGCGGTCGACACCGGCCGTGCGCGCGGAGGCCTCGAAGAACAGCTCGCGTCCCATGCGCACGAGGTCGGCCTTGGTCGGTCTCGGCCGACCCTCGTTGTCAGCATCGGACCACGCTCGATAGAACCGCTCGAGCGCCGCGTGCGCGACCGTTCCCACGACTTGCGCGTCTGATGGCTCGTCGACAAGCCCGAGCACGTGCTTGATGCGGAAGCACGCCGGGCACCGTCGGTAGGCGTCGATCCGCGAGTAGCTCAGCTGCAACGGCGGCTTCATGCCGAACGCCTCGGGCTCGGTGTCGGCCGTATCGGTAAGCCTCTGTACAAGCGCCCGCACCCTTTGCTCGACCTGCGGATCGTCGAGCAGCCACGGCGGGAGGTCGTCGATTGTGTCTCCGTTGCCGAGTCTCGCTATGGCACCCAGCATCGACGCCGATTGCAAAAGACGATTGGCCTGCTGCTGCAAGCGAGCCTCCGTCAGCGCAGGGTCGTCGGTAACTTCGAGAGCATCCGCGGCGAGCAGCCGCGCATCACGCCGAACGCTCGCGAGGACGCGTGCGCGATGATCAGGGTCGGGCGCCCGCTCGGCGTCGAGTTGATCAATCGAAACGCCGACACCGGCAGCGGCGGCGTCGCGCAGCACGTCCGCGTCGTTGCGCAACAGGACGCCGTCGACCGGCTCGTCGCTCGGCAGCGGGTGCTTGCCGCGCCACGCGAGCTCCTGAAACATGTGGAGGCTGGAGCTCCGGCCCTTGGCCGGGTGGGCCATGAGCACCAGCCGCCGCTCCGCCCGCGTCATCGCGACGTAGAAGAGTCGACGGAGCTCGTCCTTCGCGGAAGTCGGTTCTTCGTCCGTGAGTTCGGTTGGCAACTCGGGCCGATCACTCGGCTGCACGCGCCCGAGCTGGCCCGGCATCGTGCCGATGTTCGGCACGAACACCGTATCGAACTCGAGGCCCTTGCTCTGGTGCACGGTGATGAGGCGGACGCCCTCGCCGTCGAAGGTCGGCTGCGCGTCCTCGTCGATCGAGCTCATACCGCGGAACGACTGGTCGCGTTCGTCGAGCCGCCGGTAGTGCTCCCAGAACGCCCCGATGTCGCCCGGCGGCGCGAGGCGCGGCGCAAGCTCTCGTGCAAACCTGAGCACCGCCACAAGGTGCGCGACGCGTCGCGCGCGCTCGCGCGCCGGCAGCAGCTCGGCGTGCGCCATGCCGGTGCGCTCGATGATCGCGGAGACGACCTCGTGAGCCGGGGCGTTCGCTGCGAGCGCCGCGAGATCGTCGTGGATCGGCGTCAGTTTCAAAGCCGCCTCGGCGCGGTGCTCGCGGACCCATGACATGAACGCAGGAGGTTGTCCGCCCTCGGCCGACGCACGCGACGCAGCGCGGTGGTGCTCCTTGCGGAGGCGCATCGCCTCGCTGCGTTCCATACGGATCGGCGGCCGTGTGAGAAGCCGAGTCGCCGAGTAGGCCTGCCCCTCAACGAGCAACCGGATCCACTCGAGCAAGTCTTGCACGGCCTCGTCATCGAGCGCGCTTGCCCGGCGTGAACGCGACACGGGGATCCCCGCGAGCGACAGCTGGTCCGCGATCTCGTCGAGCTTGCCGTGCGTGCTGGCGATCACGGCGTACGAGTCGAACCCGCGATCGCTGTGCGCACGATCGGCGAGGATCATCGGCGCGATCACGCCGCCCCACGGCGTCGCCTTGTCGACGTGCACCGCTTCGATCGGCGAGTCATGGTCGGCGCGGTCGCCGAGTGCTTCCAGCGACTTGTCCGCCACGAACCGCGACTCGGCCTTGGCGATGATCCGCTGCGAGCCGCGTACAATGGCGGGCGTGCTGCGGTAGTTGGCGTCGAGCGTAATCGTGGTGGCTTCCGTCCAGGCTTTCGCAAAGTGTTCGAACGCGCGGGTGTCGGAGCCGCGGAAGCCGTATATCGCTTGATCGTCGTCGCCCACGACGCAGATGTCGCGCGACGGGCTCGGCGGCGCGGTGAGCCTGAGCAGTTCGAGCTGCGCGCCGTTGACGTCCTGGTACTCGTCGACGACAACATGCCGGGTTTCATCGCGGATGATGGCCGCGGCTTCCGCCGACTCGCGCAGGATGCGGATGGGCAAGAGGATGTAGTCGTCGAATGTCGCGAGACCCTTGCTTGTGCAGGCCGCTTCGAACCGGCTGTAGACCGCGATGGCTTCCGCGAATGCGCCGAGCCTTGCTCGTTCCGCGTCGATCCGTTCGCTGTCCCATCCCTCTGGCGGCTGTTCGATCAGTCCGCGCCATCGGTCCGCGAGCGCGCTCGCGTCCTGGGCGAACACCGCGTTCGTCCGCAGCTGTTCGATCCATTGCCACGCGTGGCTCGCAACCTCGCCCGGGCCGCCCTGTGCGAGGCGCGACGCGGGGATTAGGCCCGCCGACGCGGCGTCGATAACGGCGTCTTCGAGCAGGTCCTTGCGTTGCGCTGAGTCGATGAGCTGAAGCTGCGATCGCACGCCGATGGCGTCGCCGAACCGTGCGAGCCACCGCAAGCCAAGGCTGTGGAACGTGCCCGCGGCGATTTCTTCGCCGGCGAGTCCGACAAGACCGCTGAGCCGCTCGAGCATCTCGCCGGCGGCTTTGTTGGTGAAGGTCATCGCCGCGATCGTGTCGGGGCGCGCGCCCTGCTCGATCAAGCGGGCGATGCGGTGCGTGATGACCCGTGTCTTGCCCGTGCCGGGGCCCGCGAGCACGATCAGCGGGCCATGGCGATGCAGCACGGCTTCGCGCTGCCGATCGTTCAGCCCTTCGAGAATGCTCACACCTCGGTCTCGGGCGGGCGCTTCATGTAGAGGTGCACCGCCGTGCTGCCGTAGACGTGTGTCTCGGGGCCGATGGCGCCCTCGATCTCCAGCCCGACCTCGGCGAAGCGTGTGGTCTCGTCGCGGTCGTCGCGATTCGGGTCGCGCTCGTGCAGGAAGGGCCACGGCGTGCGCAAGACGGTGTAGCCCTCTTCGTCTAGCAGCGCGATCAGCTTCGAGAGCTGCGCGATTACGCGCGGCCACTGCTGTGTGTTCCGCACCATCGCGTAGGGCGGGTCGCAGAAGATCAGGTGCACAGGCCGAGGGCACCGAGCGATAACAGCCGGTCCGAGCGCGTCGGCCGAGACCGCCTCGGCGCGCTCCTCGACGCCCAGCATTTCGATGTTCTTGCGGAGCACCTCGAGCGTGCCGCGGTCGCGCTCGACGAGCACGCAGCGCGACGCGCCCCGGCTCACGGCCTCGAGCCCGATCGCACCGGAGCCTGCGAACAGATCGAGCACGGCCATCCCCTCGGTGTGGCCCCGCAGCAGGTTGAAAACAGCTTCTTTGACGACGTCCGGCATCGGGCGGGCCGGGCTCTTGTCGCTGGGGCTGAACAGCTTTCGTCTACGGAATTCGCCGGCGATGATGCGCATCGGAAGAGCAAACGCAGAGGCCGGCCGTCTGTCAAGTGCGACGGGCTTTCGCCGATCGGCAGGGGGATCCTCGGCCCCTTTGTGCTCCGCTCTCTCTCCCTGTGGCTCGCAAACATGTCTCATTACGAACAAAGCGTGGGAGGCCGAGGATCCTCGTGCCGATCGGTTTGTCGCGCGGGGGCTATCCGATCGCGCCCTCCGGTCCAAAGTCGAGGTCGGCGAGCAGCAGCTCGTCGGCGAGGGTCTCGGGGTCGTCGAGCAGCTTGCCGATCGGGGCCGCGAGCACGGGCGGGCGTTCGATGCCCGAGACCACGCGCCAGAACGGCTCGGCGACGCCGTCGTGCTGCCACTGATGGAACGGGCCCGCGCCGTCTTGTGCGAGCGTCGCCAATCGAGTGCCGCCGACATAAACGGCCCGCGTCAAGAGCAGCAGATCGTCGCACACGAACTCGGCCTCGGCCGAGACGCCCGCGACGGTGTCGGCGATCGCGCTGAACAGCGCGCCATCGCTCGCGATCAGGTCGTCGGCGTCGTGCCAGATGATGTAGCGGTACTGCGACAGAGCCATGCCCGGCAGATCGATGCGGTGCCGGAGCCGGGCGGCGATGCCGGAGCGTCCGCCGATCTGCCGACGCATGGGCTCGTCCGCGGGGATCGACCGCTCGAGCTGCTCGCACACATCGTCGATGGTTCGGATCGCTCGGCCGAAGAGCCGGATCACCTCGACTCCGGCCTGGCCCTGCCAGAACGCGCCGAGACGGGCGGCGAACAGGATCCGCTCGCTGGCGTCCGTCGACCACGCGGCGAGGTGCCGCGACTCGGCGAGTCGGGCGACCTCGGCCTCCCAGCCGGGCGGTGCTTCGGTTGTGTGCGCATAGCCCATGCGTTGCCCGTCCGTCGCCGTCATGGCGCACGGACCTCCGTCGTCGAACGACTCGGCAACCGCAAAGACCGGGTCAGGTTGATTGCTTTGCACCGCTTCGGATCACACAACCGGCGGGTGCCCCACGAGATACAGACATGAAGGTGCACCGGGATCGGGGAAGTGCCACCGAAATAGGCAATACAACCGACAGGATCCGCAAAAACCGAGACAACCGACCGCTGTTGAGCGATAAAACCCGCATGCGACGACTCTCAAGCGGATTTCGGAGCTTTGGACTTTGCCTGTTTGTGCTCATCGCTGTCGGGTGCGAGCCGGCCGTGTCTCCGATCGACACGGCGGCGGCCGGCATCGGTGCCGCGGGGCGGGCGGCTACGACCGACGCGCTCGAGACGGCGTTCCTCGCCGGCGAGATCACATTCGAGGGCTGCCTTGAGGCGGCCGAGGCCCAGCTTTCATCGAACGAGCCGACGGCGAGCGCGTTTGCGGGGGCGGTGCTCGATCTTGCGGTCCGCATCGAGGACCGGTTCCCGAACGGGCCCGAGTACGAGATGTTCTGGTTCCGTATGGGCCGGCTCGCCGCGAACGCGACGGCGCAGGCGATGCAGGCGGGTCGGTTCGACGAGGCGGCAACGCTCGTGCTTGCGGGCCCCAAGCGTTGGCAGCGGCGGAGCTACTGGAACCAGTATCCCACCCACGACATCATGGTCGCGCTGAGCATGGCGCAGCAGGGCCAATCGCGTGAGGGCATCGCCCGGCTGAACTCGCGGCCCATCATCACGCCCGAGATGGAAGCGGCGATCGACCAGATCCGCGAGCTTGAACGGCAGCGGCTCCGCGACCGGGTGCGCGAGCGTGTCGAGGCGGAGGACGCCGGCGGCTAACGCCGATCGGTCACGCCGAGCTCTTCTTCGCTGAGCGAGGCTTCGGAGTCGTTGCCGGCGTCGGCGACCGATTTCACTTCAACGAGCCGCTTCTCGCCCGAGCCGGCCTTGGACGACCGCTCGTGCTCGGCAGCACGCCGGCCGTCTTCGGTCACGCGGTACACGATGCCGGTCGTCTGTTCTTCTTTACCGAGCAGGATCCGGTCGACGACCTCGACGCCCTGCATGACCGAGTGGTCGGTGTTCGAGACCTCGTACTTCCAGAGGCCGAAGCGGCCCCGGCTGTAGATGCCGTGCGACTCGAGCCAGGGGATGACCTTGGCGAGGATGTCGTCGCGCTCGACGCTCGGCGTGGGGTAGCTGTAGTCGACCCGCTTGACCCAGGTCGAGACGATGTCGTCGCGCTCGCCTGGCTCCAGCAGGCCGGTGTTCTCGAGGCCCTGGATCGTGCGCTCAAGGATGGTCGCTTCGTCCTCGGGCTTGTCGGGGCTAAAGCTCGTCTCGCACAGCAGCGAGTAGTGCGTCTCGGGGTCGGGGGTCATCAGCGGCGAGTAGTTGCTCAGGTACGTCACGCGGTAGAACGGGCAGTTGTCCTCGGGGAAGTACATCCAGCTGCGCGTGCTCGGGCAGGGGCGTTTGATGCCGACGCCGACCATGAAGCCGCCGGAGTGCACGAGGCGCGACGCCGCGTCGCGGATGTCCTCGGGTGCCGCTTCGATAACGTCGCACACGAGCTTGTCGACGGGCATGGTGCTGATCAGCGCGTCGTAGGGTTCGGCAAAACGCTTGCCGGTGCTGTCCTCGAAGGTGGCGCGTTTCGTCGCGATGTCGATCGACACGACGCGTGTGTTGAGGGTCAGGTTGTCGCGGAGCAGGGGTTCGAATCGTGAGTAGAAGTCGCCCGTGCCGCCGAGCGGGTACTTGAAGCGGTTGTTGGGGCCCCAGCCGAAGTCATCGGAGCCCGCGACGACGTTGGTGAGTGCGCGCTTCCAGTCGATAACCGCGACGCGCTCGCCGATCCAGGTCGTGTTCAGCGCCGAGAGGTCGTACGCCCAGACCTTGAAGTTGTACGGCTGCATAAAGCGTTCGGTGATGCCGGTTCCGAACACGCGATCAACAAACTCGCCGAAGTGCGCGGCGTCCTTCGGGCTGTTTGGCCCGGTCTGCGCTTCGATCAGCCCTTGCAGGCACTGGTCGGCGACGTCGGCCGGCAGGTATCGGAGGTTGTTCTGAAACGGGTAGGGCACCCACGTGTCAGCGAGCCTCACCCAGCTTTCTCGGTCGTTCAGTGTGTAGTCGTCGCCGACGAGTTCGTCGAAAATCCGGTCGTACGTGTCGTAGTGGCTGAAGAGCACATGCCCGCCCACATCCCATGAAAAGCCCGCATCGTCCTTGAATGTTCTTGCAAGTCCGCCGGCTGTATCCGACGCTTCGAAGATGGCGAAGCAATGATGGTTGTGTTCGCGGAGCCGATAGCCCGCGCCCAGCCCCGTCGGTCCTGCTCCGATGACCAGGATCCGCGATTGTTCGGGGCATTTCGTTTGTTGGTGTGCATCTCCCATCAGCGAACCGTAGGCGGAAGCCGCGGTTGTCCGCGTCCCCTGGAAGCGGTGGGGCGCGAGAGGTGAATGTTTGGTTTCTGCCGCTTTTGGGGGGAAAGCCCTCCACCTGCCCAGAAGTCACAGGCCGGAAATGCCGAGAACCGCCAGACGAGTGTCGCGCCGGGTTCGAGATGGGATCTCGTTTCGGCGTGGCAAAGAACTGACGGATCGACGGGGACACGGACATGGATGTTCAGCAGACAGGCGACATTGACGGAACGCTGGCCGGGCTTGCCCGGTCGGTCGAGGCGATTCTCGGGCTGCCGGCGGTGCCGACGCTCGATTGGTGCGACCGCGCGGCTTCGGCAACGGCGGCCTTGCTGGAGCCCGCGATCGGGCTGATCACGATCGGCACGCTCACGGAATCAGGCGATCTCGTCGAACACGAGGTGACCGGCGTCGGTGTGAAGCACGCGGCCGGCGATCCGGGCCGTGCCCATCACTCCATGAATCGAGACGCCATCGGCTACCGAGGTGAGGACGGCCGGGCGAGCACGCTGCGCGTTCGGGCGTCGAGCCTGCGCAAGCTGGGGCTTCGCTTGAGCCGCGAGCAGCGCGACCGCGCGATCATCGGCACGCTGGACCAGCTCCCCGGCACCGCCGACCGCGGCGGCCTGGCCGAGCTCTGGGAGGGGCTTGAGGTCGGCCCGCCAACCGTCGCCGTCGTCCCGCTGGGTGCGCCCGAAGACGGCCGCGTGATGATCGTTCAGATCGCAAGGTTTGATGCGCACGCGCACGCCGATGACGACGCGCAACGCGCTTTCGCCGCGTTGCTTCCTGTTCTTGAGCGGCGCACGGTCCAGGCGATCGGCGCGGAGCGTTCCGAGAGCACGCGGTGGCTCACGGAGCGCGAGCAGCTCGTGCTCGAGCATCTGTCGCTCGGCAAGAGCGTTCGGCAGATCGCAGAGGAGCTCGGCCGGAGCCCGCATACTGTGCACGACCACGTCAAGGGTCTGCACCGCAAGCTGGGCGCGTCAAGCCGGGGCGAGCTGGTCGCTCGAGCGCTCGGGCACGCCAGCCTCGTGGGCACGCCCGCGGCTGTCGAAACCGAGGCCAAGCCTGTCCGGCTTGCCGCGCAGCCTCCCGCGTCAATCGAGCCCAAGCCCGTCGTCGATCAGTCGGCGGTGCCGAAGAATGACCCGCGCCGCTGAGCCCGACGCTAGCAGTTAGCCGTTGGGCGAAAGCTCGCGGGCGATCCGCTCGGCGATAACGTTCTCAAGCTTCGTGTCGCGCTGGATCACAACCGTGAACTCTCGGCCCGCGTCCGATTCGGGGTCGACCGCGCGGCGCGATCGGACGACGTCCGCGACTTGCGGCCTCAGTCCGGGCCGGTACGTCCGCTCGATCAGAACCGTTACGCGCGCGGCGAGCGCGGCCGATGTTCTGGTCAGGCCGCCGACCTGATTGCCGAGTTGGTCGCCACGTTGGCTGTCGAGCTGGCCGACCGAAATCTGGTTGCGCGCGGTGTCGGCCGGCAGCGCATCGAGCGTGCTGAGCGGCACAAAGTCGATCCGCACCGATCGGCTCTGCGGGTGGAACGTGTCGGCGATCTCGCCGGCGCGCGAGGCCTGCTGCCGCTCCCAGGGCGCCGCCAGTCCGCGGGCGCTCAGGGGGTCCGTGGTGACCACGCCCGCAGCGGCGTCGACGCGGTTGAGGGTAAAGCCAAGATCGATCAGTGTCTCGCGGGCGGCGTCGAAGGCCTCCGCGTATGAGCCCGGCGCGATCGCGGCTGTGCCCTGGTTCTTCGGAGCCGCGTAGCACCCGCCGAAGAACATCGATAGAGCGAGGATGACCGCGGTCGTGCGCATGACAGCAGGTTACGCGGTCTCGGCCGCGCGTGCGATGAGGTCCCACGTCTCGGTCGCGTGGCGTTCCTCGGTCATCGTCGCGCCGATCGCCATGCGGATGGCGTAGCGGTTGGTGCCGTCGCGCATCGGGATCGTCGTGTGCGTCAGGTAGGCTTTGCCCGACGAGTTGACGCGTGCCATGAGGTCGGCCGTCGCGTCGTTCCCCGCTCGCAGCCCGAAGCAGACGAGGTTCATTGTTCGCGGCGCGAGCAGCTCGAAACGGTCGTCGGCCAGCACGCGCTGCTCGATCAGCTCGGCGAGGCGGACATGCTCGAGCAGATACGCACGGATGCCGCTGAGCCCGTACCACCGCATGACGAACCAGAGCTTAAGCGCACGGAAACGCCGACCCAGCGGCACGCCCCAGTCGCGATAGTCGAAGACGGCCCCGGTCTCGGTCGCGTCGTTGCGAAGGTACTCGGGCGTGATCGAGAGGCTGTCGACGAGCGACTTGCGATCGGCGGTCCAGAACAGGTCGCAGTCGAAGGTTGTAAGCATCCACTTGTGAGGGTTCAGACACAGGCTGTCGGCGTGCTCGAGGCCGGCGGCCATCCAACGGAACTCGTCGCACAGCAGCAGCGGGCCTGCATGGGCGGCGTCAACGTGCAGCCACGTGCCGCGATCGGCGACGCCGGTGTCACGCATAACGCCCGCGATCGCGTCAACCGGATCGACGGCTGTGACGCCGGTGGTGCCGATGGTCGCGCAGACATAAGCGGGCGTGAGACCATCGGCGATGTCGCGCTCGATCGCGGTGCGGAGCGATTCTGGGTCGAGCCGGTGCTGGGCGTCGGTGTCGATAAGCCGGACACGCGAGCGATCGTCGGCATTTCGTGCGAGGCCCGCGATCATCGCGGCCTTGACGACCGAGCTGTGCGCCTGAGACGAGCCATAAACGGTGATCGATGCCGGGTCGGCAGTTGTGCGATCGAGGGCTCTGCGTCGGGCGGCGACAAGCGAGGCGAGGGTCGAGTCGCTCGCGGTGGGCTGGATGCACCCGCCGCCGTTGTCGGACGAGGACAGGAAACGCCCCGGCAGGTGCATCGCCTCGGACATCTGGTCGAGCAGCACGCGCTCGATCTCGTTCGCGGCGGGCGCGGTCTGCCAGAGCATGCCCTGCCCGCCGAGGCCCGCGCAGAGCAGCTCGCCGAGGATCGCCGGCGCGGACGTGTTGCACGGGAAGTAGCCGAAGAACGTCGGCGATTGCCAGTGCATCGAGTTCGGGATGACGGTCGTGCGGATCTGGTCGATGAGTTCGTCCCAGAGGCCGGCGTGCCCGGGCTCCTCGGTGATGAGCCGGCCGATGGCCGATGCGACATCGCCGGGCCTTGTCGCCGGCTGCACAGGCATGTGCTCGACGCCTCTGAGATAGCCATCGATCTCGCCGAGCATGCGCAGCCCAACGTCCTGGAACTGCTCGGGCGTCATGTGTCTTGCTTTGTCGGTGTTCACGTTCGATACTAGTTGCATGGCGAAGGTGAATGAAAGAACCGGCTCACCGACGGCGTTGATTCTGGTAGCCGAGGGCGGCGAGGAGATAGAGACGTACGCGCCGGCTGATGTGCTGGTGCGCGCCGGCTTCGACGTGATGCTCGCGGGCGTCAGCGGCCTGTCGCCCACGGGCAGCCGGGGTCTGCCGATGCGGGCCGACCGGCTCATCGGCGTGTTCCGCGGGCAGCTGTTCGACGCCATCGTCATCCCCGGCGGCGAGGGCGGCGCGAAGACCATCGCCGCGAGCGACGAGGCCAAGCTGCGGATCCAGCACCACGCCGATGCGGGCCGGATCGTCGCGGCGATCTGCGCAAGCCCGGCACTCGTCCTCGGCCCGATGGGCCTGCTCGACGGCAAGCGGGCGACCGGCTATCCGCGCACGCGCGGCATGTTCCCAGACTCGGCGATGTACGTCGACAAGGACGTCGTCGAAGACGGCAGTTTGATCACAAGCAAGGGCCCGGCGACGGCGGTTGCGTTTGGGCTCGCGATCGCGAGGCGGCTGACGAGCGAGGCAACGGCGCACGAGGTGTCGGCGGGGATGCTGGTTTAGACTGGCTTGCCGCAGTGCGGGCATAGGGCTTCAGTGCGTCGCTTGCGGATGTGCTCGACGAAGCCTGCACCAATGATTCCTGTTGGCATGGCGATGACACCGACGCCAACGATCGCAACAACCACGGAAAGTCCGAGGCCGACGGGTGTGGCAGGTCGCGCCAAAGTTGCTGACAGCGGGGTCAGGTTCGTGATCGTCCACAGCATGGCTCGCGGAACGCTTCCGAACTCGTCGGGCTGATGCACGCGTTCGGCATAGTACATGCCGATCGATGAGAGGAGCACGACAACGGTTGCCATGCTGAAGACAGCCAGGAGCTCGCTCTTTCGTTCGCCAAGAACCTTGGCGAGCAGATTGATCGCTGCGGTGTATCGACCGAGTTTCGCTAGCCGAAGCATCTTGACGAGACGAAGGACGCGCATCGCGCGGAGGTCAAGCCCAACGAACGCGAGATAGAACGGGGCGATCGCGGCAAGATCGATCAGGGCCATGGGTGACAGCGACCAGCGAAGCCGTCCCACCAGCGGGCGAGCGTTGTGAGGGTCGGAAGTGCATGACCAAAGCCGCACAAGGTACTCGATGGTGAACGCGACGATCGACACCGACTCAAAGAGCCGGAACGCATCGGCGTAGGCGTTGCCGATCGTCGGTTCGGTCTCGAGAACAAATGCGATGATGTTGGCAACGATCAGCGTTACAAGAATAACATCAACTGCAACGCCGATAGCGCCGCCGCCCCATCGGTCGTTCAAGACCTCGTGAGTTCGGTGCTTGATGCTCACCGCACAGAGCGTATCGAGCGCGGACGACACGTGCTCTTACTCTGGCAGCTTCGCCAGCTCCGCCTCAACACGCTCCGCAAGCCGGCCCACGATCTCGAGTCCGAAGTCGAACTCCAGGCCCGCAGCCTTGAACAGCTCGGGCAGCGGGCGGCTGCCGCCGAGTTTGAGGGCAGTCAAGTACGCATCGATCGCGACGGCCGGGCCTTCTTCGAGCGAGCGGAGCCAGAGCTGGAGCGAGCCGAGCTGGGCGATGCCGTACTCGATGTAGTAGAACGGCGCGCCGAAGAGGTGGCCCTGCCGCTGCCAGGCGTTGGCGCGGGCAGCGTCGAGGCCCTGCCAGCTGACGGCTCGGCCGAAGCGTTCGTCGAGTGTCAGCCAGTGCGCGGTGCGCTCGTCGCGGGTGTGCGTCGGGTTCGCGTAGATCCAGTGCTGGAACGCGTCGATGGTGGCAATCCACGCGAGCAGGACGATGCTGCCCTCGAGCTGCTGGCGCATGGCGCGGGCGTGGGCGGCTGAGTCCTCGGCGTAGAACGAGCCGGATGCACCCCAGTGCGGCATGGTCATAAGTTCCATGCTCATACTCGCGACCTCGGCGAACTCGATCGGACTGCTGCGATAGTGCAGCAGCGGCTCGTCGACACAGACCATGCTGTGGAAGGCGTGGCCGGCCTCGTGCACCATCGTCTCGACGTCGCGGTGCAGGCCCGCGGCGTTCATGAAGATAAACGGCACGCGGCTGCGGTCGCGCATGTACTGGTAGCCGCCCGGCGCTTTGCCCTTGCGGCTATCGAGGTCGAGCAGCGGCGGGTTGCTCGCGTTGTCGGCGGTCACGCGATCGGCGCCGTTGCCGAGTTGCTTGAGCATGTCGGCGAGGCGTGGGTCGAGCGACCGGAACGCGGCCTGCGACTTGGCGACCAGGTCCGCGCCGCCGTCGAACGGCTTGAGCGGCGGGCGGCCTTTCACGTCGACCGCGATGTCCCAGGGCCGGAGCGTGTCGACACCCAACGCGGCCTTGCGCTGCTCGTCGAGCCGCCGCGTGAACGGGGCGACGATGGTCTCGCATGCCTCGTGGAACGCGAAGCAGTGCTCGGGGGTGTAGTCGAAGCGGTGCTTTGCCTTGAAGGCGTACTGGGTGTAGCTCTCGAAGCCGAGGTTCTGGGCGACCTGATGCCGCAGCGTGATCATCTCGTCGTAGATGTCGTTGACGGCGTCGACGTCTTGCAGGCGTCGGTCGCTGACAGTGCGCCACGCCAACTCTCGGACGTGGCGGTCGGTGGATTCCTGATACGTGCCCATCTGGGGGAGGGTCTTCTCTTCGCCGTCAAAGGTGACGGTCATCGCACCGCTGATGGTGTCGTACTTCTGGTCGAGCTTCGCGAGTTCGGTTTCCAGCGGGATGTTGCGCTCGTCGAAGAGCTCGATATCGGTGATCGTGTCGCGGGCCATCACCTCGTAGCGGCCCGAGTCGAGGCCGGTCGATTCATGGAGAGCTTTCTGCTTGCGGTCGAGCTCGAAGACGATGGGTTTGATCGCGGGCGGGATGGTCTCGATAAACGTTGTGTACGCCTGGGCTGCGCGCTGGTCGTCGGTGTTGCAGGTCATGGCGATGTAGAGCAACGCGGCTGACTCGCTGAAGGCCGCGTCGAGCTCTGAGCGGTTGATGAGCCAGGTCTCGAACTCGTCGGCGGTCTTGACGTCGCGCCCGAGCAGCTCTTCGAGCTTGGCTTTCAGGGCATCGAGGTCGCCGGCGTTGAAGTCGGCGGGGATGTAGTCGGTGAGCATGGTGGGCACGGTTCGTCTCCTGGCAGCGTGTTGTGTTGCGGTGCGATGGTACGCGTCGCGCGCAAAAAACAACCGGGCGGTGTGCCCGGTTGAAGGGGTGCGTGCGGTTGTCGCCGGCGTTAGCGGCGGAGTTCTTCGAGTCGCCGCTGCTGCTCGATGAACCACTCGTCGGTCATGCCGCGGAGCAGACCGAAGTTGGGGTTGTCGTCGTACATCTTGCGGATCTGCGAGAGGTATCGGCTGGCCTTGCGGATGAACCCGCCGCGATTCTCGACCGGGACGGAGGCGGCGTTGCCGATCTCCATCTCGTATTGGGTGTAGATCTGACCGAAGCGGTTTTCCTGGCGTGTCATGTCCTCGCGCCACTCGCGTTGGACCATCTCGGCCCGCGAGATCGGGAAGGGCTCGCCCGGGACCTTCTCGCCGACCCACTCGATCTCGCCGACGCTGGCCTCAAGCAGGCGGGTGAGCTCTTCGATGGTGCCCGCGGTGCCCTGACTGAAGCCGGCATGCTCGGCGGTCTCGGCGTTGAGCGTGAGGATGTACTCCCCGTCATTGAGGACGTACTCGCCCTCGTCCGTGAGGTAGAACTCGCGCTTGCCGTCGGGCAGGATGTCGTACGACAGGGGTTCGTTGATCTGCATCGACCGCATGATGCGGTAGTCCTTGTTTCCGCGCGCCGAAATCTGCTCCATCATGTAGAGCACCGACTCGAGCTGTCGGCCCTCGACGGCCTCGAGTGCGCCGGACCACCCGGTGCAGGCGCCGTAGTTGGCACGTGGCATGAAGTAGATGTTCTCGATCGCGTGGGCGCTCATCGCGGCGGCCGAGATGGCGCTCTCGATCCACGCGACAACCGTGAAGTCTTCCTTGTACTGCTCGTGGATCACGTCGGAGATCTTCTGGATCTCGAGCAGCAGGCCGCCGCCCGACTTGATCTTGATGACGACCAGGTCGACGCCGTCTTCCTTGAGCACGGGGATCGCGTCCTCGAGCGGCTTGGCGGACATCCAGACGCCGACCATCTCCTCGGCAGTGATGACGGCCGCGCGGGTCACGCCCTCGCGACGCTCCCAGGTCTGCTCGTCCGCGCTGCTTGAGACGGGATCGCTTGTGACCTCGGTGTCGGCGTCACGCTCGACGGATTCGATCTGATCGGGCCGGAGCATGAGCGGGTTGCCCACGCCCAGATCGATCCAGATGTAGCCGTTGACCTCGCGGACGATCGTGCCTTCGAGCGTTCGGCCGTCGTTGGTCTTGATGACATCCGACCCGTCGGCGAGCGCCGCGAGGGCGGCACCCGCTGCTCCCGCGGGGGCCGCGTGGCCCATGCCAAGGCTGACGCCGAGCGCGAGGACGGCCGAGCCGAGGAGCGTTCGGATCCGGTTGATGAATCGGTGTGTGTTCATGGTGATCTGTCTCGTGCTGCGTGTGATGCTGGGTCTGGTGCTCGTGTGCCTTGTCCTTGCGGCTGGGTTCGTGCGGTTGGCTCGGGCTTCAGCCACCGCCGCCGATCCGTCGCCTGCGGATCTCGTTCTCGATCTGCTGGATGCGGAGCTCGAGGTTGACGCGCCACTGCTCGTTGGGATCGAAGACCTCCTCGTAGCGGTTGAGCAGCTGGATGGCGCGGCGGAGGATGCGGAGCGTCTGCGACTCGCGGATCTGCTGCGCGCGATCGCCGGCGTTCTCGGGGATGCGGATGTTGGCGATGTCCCGCTCCATGTTCCGGAGCGTGCGGAGCGCCGAGGTCAGGCCGCGGCCCCAGGTCTGGCCGATGCGGTCGGCGCTGTCCGCGAGCCCGTCGCCGTCGTTGTCGTCGATGATGTAGGCTCGGTCCTCGATGCCGAGCTCAAAGAGCAGGTCGTCGAGCGAGTCGGCGGTGCCCTTGCTGAACCCGATCTTGAAGGCGGTGTCGGCGTCGAGCGTCAGCGTGTCGTTGCCCCGGAGACGCACCACGTCGCTGTCTGTGTCGGCGAACTCGCCCTCGCCGGTGTCGGTCAGGCGCTCCCAGCCGCCGCCGAGTGGTGCCTCGTTGTCGCGCCGCATCTCGAAGCGAACCTCGCCGTTCTCGATGCGATACCAGAGCGCATCGCCCTGCCGGATCATGGCGTCGACGATCATGGTGTTGTGGCCGCCCTCGATGGCGTACCCCTTGACCTGCTCCTGGCGGAGCGACTCCTGCTTGTCGCGGACGACCTCGTCGCCCATCGAGCCGAACATGCCCTCGAGGTCGCCCACGCCGCCCATCCGGCCGTCGGAGGTGAAGTACACATCGGGCTTGAGCAGCGGGATGAAGGCCATGCCTTCCATCGCGCGGTCGACCCAGAAGACGATGGTCGGCTGGTTGTCCCAGTCGGCGCGCACCTCGGTCGTGAGCGGGGCGACCAGCGCCTCGGCCTGGAAAAGAGTGTCAAACGCGCCCGCGTCGTCCACGATCGCCTCATCGACCCACTCGGGCAGGCCCGCGCGGACGTTGTCGAGCTTGACGATCACGTACTCAGCGCCGGCTTCGCGTGCCTTCTCCATCTTCTGGCGGAGCGGGGTGACGCTGATGTCCCAGCCGAGCTCGCCGTCGAGCTCGAAGGCGTACACAGGCACGGCATCGGCGGGGCGTTCGGTGTCCGTCGAACGCGTGTCGGCGACGGCGGGGGCGTCGTCCTTCGCAGTGCCGTCGGCGGCGAGCGCGGTCGTGGTGATGATCTCGGAGCGCTGGAACGTTCGGGGCGCCGAGAGCGTGCCGTAGAAGACGTTGACCTTGATCTGTGTTTCGGTCTCTTCGAGGATCTGAACGCTGAGCGTGTCGCCGTTGGTCAGCAGCAGCTCGTGCGTCGGTTCTGCGGCCGCGCCGAACGCGACGGCGGCGGCGAGCGTGGCGCCAAGGAGCGCCGGTCGTGTGGTGTTGAATCGAAGCATCCGCTTGGCTCCTACCGGGCGGTTGGCCCGCCGTTTCGTCTGATGATGTCGTCCCCCGGCCGAGCGTCACCACTCGGCCGAATCACGTGCTCGCTGCCATCGATCGGCCGGATGCACCCGCACCCCGGCTCCGGCGGCGAACCCGCCATAACAGCATATTCGACGGCTTTCCCCGTCAACGGTTCCCAACCCGGTTCGATTCCCGGGCTCACGGGTTCGATGGCGGGCCCGCGGGTCCGGTGTCGAGGATCGCCCGAGCGACGGCCAGGCACTGCTCTCGCGTGGTCGCCCGGTCCTCGAGCTGGGCGTCGTAGGCCCGATCGAGGGCGATGCCGAACAGCGGGCCGGGGCGGTAGCCGGCTGCGATCAGGTCTCCGCCGGCCAGCAGCGGGGCGGGGGACAGCCCCGACGCCGTCTCGGCGAGCGCGTCGCAATCGTCCGAGATTGATCGTGCTTTGATCGGGTCCGGGCCGGCGACGATGTCCAAGGCGGCCTCAAACACGGGCGACGCCGCGAGCCGCTTTCGCTGAGCCACGCCGAGGGCCGCCCAGTCGTACCGCAGGCGTTCGGCGGCATCGAGCGTTCGGGCAAACGTGTCGGTGTGCTCGTTCGAGAGGCAGAGCCGTTCTCGGAAGGCAACGCCGCGGTCGCCGCGGTCGAGGGCCCAGGCGGCAAGCGCGGTGGGCACACCGGCGTCGGCCGGCAGCCTGGCGAGCCGTGTGAGGTCTGACTCGCGCGGCTCGCCTATCGCGGCGCTTTCGAGGCCGTGCTCGCGCATGAGCCGGACCGCCTCCGCTCGCGACGGGTGCGCGAGCATGCGGCGGATCTCGTCGCCGATCCGCTCCGTGCTCACGCCGGCGAGGTGGGCGGCGTGCTCGCGGATCGCTTCGGATGTGCGCTGCTCGATGGTGAAGCCGAGCCGGGCGGCGAACCGGACGCCTCGGAGCGCTCGCAGATGGTCCTCGCGCAGCCGATCCGCGGGCTCGCCGACAGCGCGGATCACGCCGGCACGCAGGTCGCCGGCGCCGCCGACGTGGTCGATGACATGGCCCTGGATCGCCTCGCCGTCCGCAGGCGCGATTGGGTCAAGAAAGAGGGCGTTGATGGTGAAGTCGCGTCGCTGCGCGTCCTCGCTCGGCGTGGCGAAGCGCACCGTGTCGGGGCGTCGGCCGTCGGAGTAGCTGCCGTCGCTCCGGAATGTGGCGACCTCGATCTGCACCGGCTCATCAAGTCCGATGCGGTCGGTCTTGGAGAGTCTGACGATCACCACGCCGAAACTTGCGCCCACGTGCGCGGTTGATCGGAAAAGTTTGCCGACCTGATCGGGCGTGGCGTCGGTCGCGACGTCGTAGTCCTTGGGGCTTAGCCCGAGCAGCTCGTCGCGCACGCAGCCGCCGGCGAAGTACGCGGTGTGGTCGGCGTTCTGAAGCACACGCGCGACGTGCGTCGCCGCGTTTCTTTCAGGGGTGTTCGCGTTCGGCTGCTCTGAGGCCACGTCGGCTCAGCTCCCGGCGAGCAGGTCCTCGATCACGGCGTCGAAGCTGCTTCGCAGCGCGGCGTGCCGATCGGGGTCGGCCGGGCCGATGAAGCCCTGGTGCACCGCGGCGACTTCGGCGTCGTCGTCAACGAAGACGAACGTTGGATACGCACGCAGTCGGTCGAGCGCGCCGAGCGTTTCGGTCGCGGCCGACTTGTCCCGCTGGCCCGCGACTAGAAGCGGGAATTCGACGCCGCGCGACTCGCGATACCCTCGCACGCGTTCGGCTTGATCCTCGAACGTGTCCGGGCTCTCGAAGGCGATGCCGACAATGGAGAGCTGGTCGCCGTGTACCGCGTGGAGCTCGTTGACGTAGCGTGTCGCGTCGGTGCAGTTGTGGCACCAGGTGCCGAAGATGTAGAGCAGCGAGGGGCCGGGGGCGATGTCGCCGACGGTTGTCGCGGCACCGTTCACATCGCGGAACGCGAGCTCCGCGGGCGAGACGCCGTCGAGCCAGCGCGTCTGCTCGAAGAGGTCGGGTAGGGCGGCATCCTCGGTTGGCGTGGCGGTGAACGTCTCGCTGTGGTGGGCGAGCGAGTGGAACGTTCCGATGAGCGAGCCGTCGGGCTGGAGCGTGGCATCGTAGAGCAAGCCGCTGGTGCCGGTGAAGCGCGACATGCGGAGCCGCCCGTCGTGGAAGACGCCGAAGAGCACGCCGTCGTCGCCGGTGGGTGTGGCGATGGTGCCCTGCACATGCCGACCGTCGGGCAGCACGCGGAGGGTCATGACGGCCGGGCCTTCGCGTGATTCGAATGTCACGGCCCAGTCTTCGGGGAGCTCGGGCATTGGCTCGAGCGCGTCGGGCTCGGGGGTGTCGAAGCGCCTGCCGTCGCTGTTGATGGCGCTAAACGGCACGCGGAACTCAATCGGCCCCGCGTCGGTCTGCCGCTCGTAGATGTACTCGCCCACGACCTTGAGCCGGCCCTCGTTCACGGTCGCTTCGACGCGTGCGCTCGAACCCGCGAAGGTGATCTCGAATCGGTCGGGCGCAAAGTCGCGGAGCCGTTCGTCTTCCCCGGCCTGCCTATCGGCCGCGTCCTCGATCGGTGTGATCGTTGCGGGGATGGCGTCTTCGGTGCCGTTGAGCAGGTTGATGCCGTAGATCGGGTCGCGGAAGTGGTCTCGGCGGAAGTCGACATCGAGCGTAAAGCTGAGCTCATGGCCGCTCGGCAGGTCGAGCCACGCGCGCCACAGGCCCGGCGGGATCAAGCGGTCGCGGGTCATCGTGTCGACCTCTTGCGACTCGCGCCAGTCGGTGGTGGGCACGCCCCGCCGGGGGTCTTCGGGGTCCGGCTCGGCGTCGTCCTGAGCCAGTCCGGCGGCGGACAAGCCCGCGGCAAGAACGCCCGCGACGACGAGAGCGGAGAGTCGTTGGAGGAAGTGCGTGCTCATGCCCCGATCATACGACCGCGGGTCGGGGTTGCCACGCGAACTAGAATCGCGTCATGCCGACCGCCGCCCCGCCGTTTGCCCCGATCGATGAAATCCTGGACGAGCTCCGCGCGGGGCGGATGATCATCCTGACCGACGACGAGGACCGCGAAAACGAGGGCGATCTGGTGCTGCCGGCCCAGTTCGTGACACCCGAGGCGATCACGTTCATGCTCAGCGTCGCGCGGGGCTACATGTGTCTGAGCCTGACCGAGGCGGACTGCGATCGGCTGGACTTGCATGGCCAGAGTGCTGTGAACACCACGGTACGAGGGACGCCCTTTACGGTATCGATCGACGCCGGCCCACAGTTCGGCGTCGGCACGGGTGTGTCCGCCAAAGACCGTGTCGCGACGATCCTGCGGGCGATCGATCCGGAGAGCACGCCTGCGGACTTTCTGCGGCCCGGGCATATCAACCCGCTTCGCGCCCGCGATGGCGGTGTCTTGGTGCGCATCGGCCAGACCGAGGGGTCGATCGACCTTTGCAAGCTCGCGGGGCTGACGCCGGCGGCGGTGATCATCGAGATCATGCGCGACGACGGCGAGATGGCCCGCGTGCCGGATCTCGTCGAGTTGTGCGACGCGCACAAGCTCAAGATGTGCTCGGTCAAGCAGCTGATCGAGCACCGGCTGAGCCGGCAGTCGCTGGTCGAGCGGATGGAGCCGGTGTCGGGTCAGCCGATCGAGACGGCCGAGGGCCCGTTCAATCTCGTGGCGTTCCGGTCGGTGGTCGATCCGCTGCCGCACCTGGCGCTGACGGTGGGGGACGTGGGCCGGCTCAACGATGACGGCTCGGTGGTGGAGTCCAGCGCGCCGACGCTGGTGCGCGTGCATCGGCGGGATCTTTTGGGTGACATTTTCGGTGCCGGGCCGTCGTCAGCGGTTCTGCGGAGCTCGATGCGTGCGGTGCAGCGCGAGGGCCGCGGGGCGATCGTCTACCTCCGGCCGACGGGTACCGACGATTCGCTGACGCAGCGGCTCACCCGGCCGTTTGATCTCGATGAGGCCGACACGCCCCGCCAGAGCGTGGCGCCGGGCATGGTCGAGTACGGCACCGGCAGCCAGATCCTGCGGGCCCTCGGGCTGCGGCGGCTGCGGCTGCTCAGCAACTCGACGACCGACTACCCGCAGCTGGAGGCGTTCGGGCTGGAGATCGCCGAGCGGGTCGCGCTGCCCGGCTAGCGGCGACCTCGTCGATGTTGAGCACCAAACAAATTACGAACTTCTTGCGAGGGACTGCCCAGTCCGATATGCTGCCGGTTGCCCTGGGCCGCGTGGTGGCGGCCGGGCGAACCAAAGCGAGAAGGGAATCAGCAATGAGCTGTACGAAAGGCAATCGTGGGATCGGTTTGACCATTGGAATCGCGGCGGCGGTCGCGTTCGGCGCGGGCGCGATGGTCGGCGCGAGCGAGCGCCAGCCCGAGATGGAGCAGATGGACGCCGAGTCGATGATGCAGGCCCACGAGCAGGCCAACAAGATGACCGAGCATCACACGCACATGAAAGAGATGGTCGGCGTGTGGGACGGCGTGCTGACCGCAGAGATGGAGGGCATGCCCGCCTTCGAGAGCAAGGGCGTGATGACCAACGAGCTCGTGATGGGCGGCCGATTCCTCCGGGGCACCTGGGAGGGCGAGATGATGGGCGAGCCCTACACGGGCGTCTCGCTCATGGGCTACAGCGGGCTCGACGGCGAGTACCAGGGCATCTGGTACGACTCGACCGCCAACCAGATCAGCTACACCACGGGTGGTCAGGCCAACGACAGCACCATCGAGATGCACGGCGAAGAGACCGACCCGACGACCGGTATGACCCTGAAGTACAAAGACGTGCTGCATCGCAAGGACAGCGATCACTCGTCGTTCACGCGGACCTACATCACGCCCATGGGCGAGATGAAGGCCTTCACGATCGAGTACACCCGCCGCAAGTAGTTCGGCGCATTCTGGGTTGCCATGGCGAGCCCTCCGCGTGAGCGGGGGGGGCCTTTTCGTGCGCAATGGGACTCAAAGCCTCGCGAACGTCGGCAGTTCGCCGACCAAAGGCTTGCAGTAGTCGATGAACTCCTCGGTCACGTCGTTCGAGCCCTTGATGAACTCGTCGGGCATGTGCTTTGTCTTTGCCGCGACGTCGCTGAGCTCGACGCGGCGGAACCCCGCCTCGTAGGGCTCGTCGTTGAGGCGGACGATCGAGATCGAGCCGTCGAGATCGCCCTTGCTCGCGATCTCGGCCGCGTACTGCCCCACGCCCTGGGCCTCGCTGATGTCGATCGGGGAGGCGTCGGGGAAGCAGCGCTGGAGGTAACCAAACGTATCGGCCCGCACGCGGGGGGCCTTGCCGCCGGCCGGGGTGAGGCGTGTCTTGAGCACGCCCGCGAGCTGGTCGCCGAGTGCTCCCGAGCCCGAGAGCTGGGGGTTGCCGTGGTCGTCGGTCTCGCCCTGGATGAGCATGGCGCCGATGGCGGTGCCGTCCTTGTCCTGGATGCCCTCGCTGACCGCGATCTGGCATCGGCCGAGGCGGTCGTAGACCTTCGCGACATCGTCGACAAACGACTCAAGGTCGAACGCCGCCTCGGGCACATAGATCAGGTGCGGGCCGTCGTCGCTGTCGTTGCGGGCGAGCGCGCTCGCGGCGGTCAAGAAGCCGGCGTGCCTGCCCATGATAATGTTGATCTTGATCCCCGGGATCGAGGCGTTGTCGCGGCTATCGGCCATGTGGGCCTTGGCGACGTAGCGGGCGGCGCTAGGGAAGCCCGGCGTGTGGTCGTTGGTCATCAGGTCGTTGTCGACGGTCTTGGGGATGTGGAAGCAGCGCAGCTCGTAGTCGGACTCGTTGCTGAGCTCGTTGACGATCCGGCACGTGTCGCTGCTGTCGTTGCCGCCGATGTAGAAAAAGTACCGGATGTCGTGGCGTTTGCAGGCCTCGAGGATCCGGGCGCAATAATCGGCGTCGGGCTTGTCGCGCGTGCTGCCCAGCGCTGCCGAGGGCG
>JBCBMF010000016.1:0-25797 GCA_039822905.1 Planctomycetota bacterium | reverse complement strand
CGCGAGGGCAAGCTGATCTTCTGCAACCCGGCGTTCGCCGAGGCCGTCGGCCGGCCCATCGATGAACTCATCGGCACAACGGACTACGGCCACCTCGATGAGCTCTCGCGCGATCGCATCCGCGAGACCGACGAACGCGTGATGCGCACGGGCGAGCCCGTCCGGGTCGAGGAGCGCGTCGTGCTGGCGGGCCTTGGGGAAGCTGAGCGCATCTTTGATTCGGAGAAGCACCCGTACCGCCTGCCCGATGGGTCGATCGGCGGCGTCATCGGCGTTGCGCGCGACGTGACCGACTTCCTGCGCGCGGTCGACGAGGTCCGCGACACGGAGGCGAGGCTGTCGTTCGCGCTGTCGGCCGCCGGTGTCGGCTACTGGGACCACGACGTGGTCTCCGATCGGGTCGAATACGCGGACACGTGGTTCACCATGCTGGGGTACGAGCCCGGCGAGATCCCGATGACCGTGGAGTGCTTCTGGAACGACCTGCTGCACCCCGACGATCGCGCGGCGGTCCGTGCTGCACACAAGGCCTACCTCGCGGGACGGACCTACAGCTACGACGTGCAGTGCAGGCTGAAGCACAAGAGCGGCGCGTGGCACTGGATCCGCGATATCGGCTCCATCATCGAACGTGACGGCGACGGTCGGCCGACGCGCATGGTCGGCGTGCACATCGACATCGACGAACGCGAACGCCAGCACGTCATGCTCCAGACGGCACTCGTTGCCGCCAACGAAGGGCTGTGGGAGTGGATCATCCCCGACAACCGGTGCTACTTCGATGACATGTGGTACAGGCTGCTCGGCTACGAGCCCGGCGAGCTGCCCATGGAGTTTGAGACCTGGGAGGCGCTCTGCCACCCGCAGGACATCGAGTCGACCAAGCTCGCCCTGGGCCGGTTCCTCCGCGGCGAGGTCGACAGCTACGAGGCCGAGCATCGGCTCTGGACCAAGCAGGGAACGTGGAAGTGGGTGCTGGGCACGGGGACCATCACCGAGCGCGACGAGCAGGGCCGACCCGTGCGGGTCGTCGGCGTCAACATGGACATCGACGACCGGATGCGTGTTGCGGAAACGCTCGAGCACGCGCTCGACGCGGCCGAGGCGGCGAACCTCGCCAAGAGCCGGTTCCTCGCGAACATGAGCCACGAGATCCGCACGCCGATGACCGCCATCGTCGGCTATGCGGAGCTGATGGCCAACGACGACGAGCTGCTCGCCGACCGCGACAGGATGCGCGAGACCGCAGCGATCGTGCAGCGCAACGGCGAGCACCTGCTCACGATCATCAACGACATCCTCGACATCTCGAAGATCGACGCTGGCAAGATGACCACCGAGTCGGTGCGCACAAACCTGCGCGAGCTGGTCGGCGACGTGTACGAGCTGCACCGCAGCCGCGCGACGCACAAGGGCATCAGGCTCGAGATCCAGCAGCGCGACGCGCTGCCCGATGCGGTCATGGCCGACCCGGTCCGCATCCGTCAGGTCCTGATGAATCTCGTGAACAACGCGATCAAGTTCACCGAGTCGGGCAGCGTGACGCTCCGCATGGAGGTGGTCGAATCGGCGGAGACGGGCGATGGCGCGGAAGAGCGGAGCGGTTTCGAAGAGCCCGTTCTGAAGCTCAGCGTGATCGATACCGGCATCGGCATGAGCGAGGAGCAGGTCGAGCGGCTGTTCTCTGCGTTCCAGCAGGCCGACGACTCGATGGCACGGCGGTTCGGCGGCACGGGGCTTGGCCTTGTGATCTCGAAGCGGCTAGCCGAGCTGATGCACGGCGATGTCGTGGTGCGCAGCCGGCTCGGCGGCGGGAGCACGTTCACGCTCGAGCTGCCGCTCGCGCTCGCAGAAGACGCGAAGTGGATCGAGCCGGGCGCCGAAGTCGAGGCCGCCAGCGTTGCGACGCGCGATACCAAGCACTCGACCCCGCTCAGCGGCCTGCGTGTGCTGCTCGTCGAAGACGGCCTGGACAACCAGCGTCTGATCTCACACCACTTGCGCAAGGCCGGTGCGCTCGTGTCCATCGCGAACAACGGCGAAGAGGG
The DNA here is from genome assembly GCA_039822905.1 of Planctomycetota bacterium. Lineage (GTDB taxonomy): Bacteria > Planctomycetota > Phycisphaerae > Phycisphaerales > UBA1924 > JANQQZ01. The sequence goes on along the minus strand of JBCBMF010000016.1, from coordinate 23,749 downwards.
AGTCTCACAGATCGAGAGCTGGCATCGCGCCGGCGACCCCTTCGACCTCGTGCTCATGGACATGCAGATGCCAGTGAAGGACGGGTACGCCGCCGCCCGCGAGCTGCGTGAAGGGGGCGAGAGCGTGCCCATCCTCGCGTTGACCGCCCACGCGATGACCGGGGACCGTGAGCGATGCCTCGAAGCGGGCTGCGACGCCTACGAGACCAAGCCGGTGGCGCGGCAGCGGCTCATCGATGTCTGCCTCGAATTGGTGGAACGGCGTGGCCGAAGAGCGGCGTGAGGGGCTGACGTTGAGTTTGTGATCACAAACTCTGAACGAATTTCCGTATCCGAAATACCGGAAGTTCGCTCCGCGTTCCTTAGGATGCGTCTGAGACCGACGCCAGAAGGAGCCAGCCATGACACGCAACGCACGCACGACGCCGAACGCATCGCCCCGCCGATTCTCACGCAGCCTGGTGGCCCCGGTCGCCGCGATCGCGCTGCTGACCTCACCTGTCGGCCTCGCCGGCGTCGCCAGCGCCCAGGCGGACGCGGCGGTGTCTGAGTCCGCCGCCAAGGACTGGAAACGCAACATCAGCGAGTGGGACCTGAGCAAGAAAAAGCTCGCTATCGACGGCTACGACCCGGTGGCTTACTTCGCCGAGGGCGGCAGCAAGGCCAAGAAGGGCAAAAAAAGCATCACGCACACCCACAAGGGCGTGACCTACCGCTTCGCGAGCACAAAGAACCGCGATCTGTTCAAGGCCACGCCCGACCGCTACGAGCCGGCCTACGGCGGCTGGTGCGCGTGGGCCATGAGCCAGGGCGGCAAGACCGAGGTCAACCCCAAATCGTTCATCGTCAAGGACGACAAGCTGTTCCTGTTCTACGACGGCCTCTTCGGCGACACCAAGAAGGATTGGAAGAAGGGCAACCACGCCAGCCTGGTCACCAAGGCCGACGGCAACTGGAAGGGCTTCTCGGGCGAGGCGCCCCACAGCGCGCCGTACGCCGGCTGAGCGCAGCGGTTAGAACACCAGCAGTCCCAGCAGCACCCAGGCAATGCCCGCGAGCATCACCAAGGCTGTATAGCCGACGATGTCGCGGGCTTTCGCTTTCGTGATCGCGAGCAGCGGCAACGCCCAGAACGGCTGAAGCATGTTGGTCAACTGATCGCCGTAGGCCAGGGCCATGACGGCCTTGGGCACCGGCACGCCCGCCGCGATCGCCGACTCGACCACGATCGGCCCCTGCACACCCCATTGCCCGCCGCCAGAGGGCACGAACAGGTTGATCAGCCCCGCCGAGAGGCAGGTGAACACCGGCAGCGTGCTCTCGGTCGCGTTGCTGCTCACTGCGTTTGCGATCTGCGCTGTCAGGCCGCTGGTGTGCATCGTGCCCATGATGCCGGCGTAGAGCGGGAACTGGATGATGATGCCGGCGCAGCCGCGCGCGCCGTCCTCGACCGCGGCGATGTACGACCGCGGCGAGCCGTGCAGGATCAGACCCAGCATGAGCATGGTCAGGTTGACCGTGTTGGGGGTGAGCGAGCGCAGGCCGCTGGGCTCGCCGCTGCCCGGGAAGTAGTAGCCGACGGCCCACGCGCCGATGAGGATGACCAGCAACCAGTTCACGATCGGCGTGTCTTCGAGCAGCCGCGGGATCAGCGGCTTGCCCGGCTCGGGTTCGTGCGAAGCGTCTTCATCGGGCAGCGTCGCCGGCGTGCCGGTCTTGGGCATCAGCAGCGGGAACAGAACCGTTGCGATCGCGATCAGGCCGCCGGTGATGATCAGGTTCATCGGGCTGAGGATGGTCTGGTCGATCGGGATGGCGTCGAGCGAAACGCCTACGGGCAGCACGTCGGCGATCTCGGCATCGGTCGAGACCTTGAGCGGTGCCGTACCGCTGAACCCGCCGTGCCAGATCATGAGCCCCATGTAGCCGGCGGCGACGAGCACGGGATAGTGGTGGGGGATCTGGCGCCGTGCGAGCGATCGGCCGACGTCGCGCGCGAGCAACGCGCCGGCGATGAGGCCGAGGCCCCAGTTGAGCGTGCCGAGCGTGGCGGCGACGAAGGCGACGAGTGCCGCGCCCTGCTTTCCCGACTTGGGGAGCGACGCGAGCTGTGCGAGCAGTCCCGCGACCGGTTTCGATGCGGCCAGCGCATGGCCCGTCACGAGGATCAGGCACATCTGCATCGCGAAGCCGAGGAACTTCCAGATGCCGTCGGTCGGGCTCGACCAGGCGGAGACCAGGTCGCCGGCCGAGCTTTCGGTGCAGACGAGGGCGGCCGCGAAGGTGACGCCGGTGAGCAGCACGGCGATGACGAACGGGTCGGGCGCGGTCGCGCGGAAGACGGCCGAGATGCGTTCGCCGAGGCTCGCGAGCATGACGGCAGCCTACGGGCGAGAGCGAAATCAGGCCTTCAGGGGCAGGAATTAGTATACACTAAATTATTTGTCCAAAGTGGGAAGCTCGCTCTCGGCGACGAGGTTCTTCTTTCAGAGCCGGCCAGCACGAACCGGCCCAAAGGAGAACGACATGGAAACGCTCAACGCACTGAAGACCCTCGCCAAGCCCCACGACGAAGCCAAACACCCCGCGCGGCAGGGCTTCGCGTCGCCGCTGGTCGTCGGACTCGTGAGCTACGCGGCCGCGATGGCGATGGCGCTCACCGTCTGCACCGCGACGTTCGGATGAGAACGACACCCTCTGCAGCACTGAAACCACACCCCCGGCCTCAGCCGAGCAGCGTCTCGGCGGCCAACCGGCCGGCGATCATCGCGCCCTCGATCGACCCGTGGGTGAGATGGTCGCCGGCCTGCACGACGCGCTCCGAGAGCCTCGGCATCGATGCCGGCTGATCCAGACCGCGCTCACCGGGCACGCGCCGCGGCAGCGCGTGCGGGATGCGGTACGTCGCGAGATGCTTCCACGACCGAGCGCCCTCGCCCAGCCAACTGACCATCTGCTCGCGGATCGCTGCATCGAGCTGGTCGTCGCGCGGGAACTTCTTGAGCGTGTCTATGCCGACGACGTTGGCGCACACGAGCGAACGGCGGTTCGGTGCGTAGAGCGGCGCTGCCTGGCTCGGCACGCACAGATGATTCACCGGGCCGGTGCCGTCACCGTCAAGCACCAGAATCGCCTCGCTGCCGAACGCGCTGACCGTTTCCGGGTCGGCGTCGTAGTAGATCGTCGCGGTTTCGTTCCACGGCACGCTTGGCTTCTCGCCCAGCAGCTGCGCGGCCGCGTTCGCGTCGGTCGCCAGGATGGTGCGCTCGGCGGTGATCGTCGAGCCGTCGCCCATCAGCAGCTCGCCGGTGTCGGGGTTCAAGCGAGAGACCGGCGTGTTCAGCTGGATCTCACTCCGGAGCGATGATGCGAGCTGCTTCGGGATCGCGCCCATGCCGACTGCGGGCACGCAGGTGTTGCCGGTCGCGAAGTTCTTGTAGGTGAACTCGAGCATCCGGCTCGAGGTCTGGAGCGAGCGGTCGAAGAACACACCGCCGAAGAACGGGCGGAAGAAGCGTTCGATGACCGCCTCGCCGAAGCCGGCCTCGGTCAGCGCATCGATCGTCGTCCGCTCCGGGCGCTGCCAGATGGCATCGATGCTGCTGCGGCGGATGCGCTGGTCGAGCAGGCCCAGCCGGGCTTTATCTGCCAATGAAGCAATCGGGCTACCGAAGGATTTGACGGCATCGATCGGCTTGCGGAACGGGTCGGCCGCCTTGTGGAACTTGCCCTCGATCCGCACCAGCGCGCCGGGATAAAACGGCTTCAGGTCGAGTGCATCGAGATCGAGCATGGTGCCCGCCTCGGCGTAGGCACCGAGGTAGACCTGGAAGCCGCGATCGAGCAGGAAGGTGCCGTTGTCGGTTTCGTGGCGATCGGTGCGGACGCGTCCGCCGACCTCGGTTCCGGCGCACAGGACGAGGCACTCGTGGCCCGCGGCTTCGAGGTGCTTGGCCGCGGCGAGGCCCGTGAGCCCGCCGCCGATGATGACGGTGCGCGATTCGGTCCCAGATGTGGTCATGCGGCGACTCTACACACGCCTACGCGGGCAGAGCCTCGCAGAACCGCTGGTAGTCCGGCCGGTCGGCGGCGTCATGGTGCCTGAAGGCTCGCACGATGGTGCCGTCCTTGACGATGAACGCGCCGGGCATCTGGAAGCCGTCGCCCGCGAGCCCGCCGACGAGGTGCCGACCGACGACGCCCGCGAGGAACCCGCGCCACCAGACGCGGAGGCCAAAGAGCTGGCCGAGCCTGCCTCGCTCGAGCTCAAAGGCGGCGTAGAGCGACTTGTCGGGGTCGCTGATGCGCACGTGCTCGGGCAGGTCGTACCTCTTGAGATACTCGGCCGCCCGGTCGTCGCCGACCATGTGCACGACCGCCACGTTCATAGAACGCACGGCGTCTTTCTGCGATGCGAGGTCTGCGAGCGTTTCGCGGCAGAACGTGCAGCCGAAGTGGCGGAGGAAGACAATCAGCGTCGGCTTGTCGCGCGAGAGCTCCAGCAGCGATCGGCCGTCGGAGGTGGTGGCTGACTCGAGGGCGGCCGACGCGTCGGCGTTGCCGTTGGTCGTGAGCTCGCGTTGCCGGGTTTCGACATGCTGGCGATGCGCTGCAAGCAGCATCAGGAAGAAGGGCACCCACCAGATCAGGTCGTTGAAGATGATCGTGATGCCGAAGCTCGGATCCAGCACCTCGCGGATCAGCACGGCATCAACGAAGCCGGCCGGTCCGAAGAGCTTGCCGAGCAGGCCGACCAGCACGATCGGCCAGTGCCGCAGCGGGTCAGAGCCAGCGACCCAGTAGCCGACGCCGTAGACACCCACGATCATGCCGATGCACTGCCAGAACACGACGACGGTGCCGGTGATCTGCTCGGTGCTCATGAGCAGGCCAAGGGTGGTTGTGGGCAGCAGCACCACGGCCGCGCCCCAGAGGATGTTGTAGACGCCCGCGATCCGCAGGACGGTGGTCATCCAGGGACGTGCGTGCGTGCTTGCGGAGCCTGCCATTAGACCTTCACCCGTGTCTTGAGCGTGGCGAGGCCGCCGTCGACACCGAAGACCTGGCCGGTGGTCCAGCCGGACTGGTCGGAGAGCAGCAGTGCGGCGAGGGGGGCGACGTCTTCTGGCTGGCCGATCCGCCCGAGCGCGTGCATCGCTTCGCTCGCCTTGCGGGCCATGTCGCTGCCGACGATGTCTTTCGCGCCGGGCGTGTCGACGAGGCCGGGCGCGACGACGTTGATGCGGATGTTGCTGGTCGCGTAGGTCGCGGCGGCCGACTGCGCGAGGCCGATGACCCCACCCTTCGCAGCGGCGATGGCCTCGTGGTTGGGCACCCCTGAACGCGCCGCGGCTGTCGCGAAGAGCACGACCGAGCCGCCGGTCTTCCGCATGGTCTTGGCGGCGGCCTGCACCGTGCCGAACGCGCTCCAGAGGTTGAGCCGCAGCGTGGTCTCGAACTGCTCGTCGGTCGTGCGGTCGGCGGGGGCGATCACGATCGAGCCCACGCAGTTGGCGAGGCCCGCGAGCCCGCCGAAGCGGTCGGCGGCGGTCTTCCCGAACTCAACGATCTGCGCCGGCTGGGTGGCGTCGAGCACGTGGGTCATGTGGTCGCCCGGGATCGACTCGGCCAGCGCGTCGAGCTTGCCCTGGTCCCGCGCGGCGAGCGCCAGCGGGTGGCCCGCCTCGGCGAGCCGCTTGGCGAGGGCGGACCCAATGCCGCCGGTTGCTCCGATGATGCCTATCGCGTGCTGATCCGCCACGAACCGCCTCCTGTTGCTCTCAAGTGGGTTGCTCAGCGTGGTGCTTCGGGGTCCCGGCGTGTGCGGATTCCGCAAAGTTGGCCGGCCTCACGGCTCTCGGCCATCCGTCCCGGGGATGCGTGCATATATTCAGGAGATGAAGACCGGTAGGCACACGCTTCAGTTCCTCGGCTTGACCGCCCCGGGGTGTTATCGCCTCGGGTGTTGTTGTCGCTGAGTCGGCCGCCGATCCAAAATCATCCACCAAGAATCGAATGAAACCGCCGCCGGCCGTGTTCGTGCTTTGGAACGACCGGTCCAGATTCCCGGCCGCACGCCTTGGGAGGCCCCGATGAACCACCAGACCCGCGTCTACGACGACATCTTCGAGATGCTGCCCGACGAGGACAACCCGACGCCGCTCGTACGCATCAACCGGCTGAACCCCGAGCCGGGCTTCACGCTTTACGCCAAGCTGGAGTGGATGAACCCGTTTGCCTCGGTGAAAGACCGGGCCGCGAGCTATCTGCTTCGGCAGATGGAAGAAGAGAAGGGCCTGCGCGCCCGGGGCACCAACGGCCCCGAAGACCCGGGCAAGGGCATCGTCGAGCCCACGAGCGGCAACACGGGTCTGAGCCTCGCCGGGCTCGCGGGCGTGAAGGGCTACCCGATGAAGGCGGTGCTGCCCAACAAGGTGCCGCTGGAAAAGAAGCGGATGCTCAAGCTCGCCGGGGCGGAGCTGGAAGTCGTCAACGACGACCTCTGCCCGAGCCCTGGCATGGGCGAGGGGTCGATCAACCTGGCCCGCACGATCGCGCGGGCGCAGAGCAACAAGTTCGCCATGCCGCACCAGTACGAGAACGAGAACAACGTGCGTGCGCACATGGAGACCACCGGCCCGGAGATCTGGAAGCAGACGGCCGGCGAGATCACGCACATGATCACGAGCCTGGGCACCTGCGGCACCGTGACGGGGCTGTCCAAGTTTCTGAAATCGAAGAACCCCGACATCAAGGTCATCGCCGTTGCGCCGAGCGAGGGCCACGATGTGCCCGGGCTGCGGAACAAGAGCCAGCTCTCGGTGACGACGCTCTACGACGAGTCGCTGATCGACGACGTGCTCGAGATCGACTACGAGCTGGCGTACACGCGGGCGGCCGAGCTGTTCAGCCACGAGGGCCTGCGGGCCGGGCCGAGCGCGGGGCTGATTTTCGAGGGCGGCCGGATCGTCGCCGAGCGCGACAAGACGGGCCTGGGCGTCATGATCTTCTGCGATGACGCCTTCAAGTACGCCACGAACTTTGCCAAGCACATGCCCGAGCTGACCGAGGGCACGTCACCCATGAACCACGAGAATCCGCGGCCAGTGGGCGCCGCGAAGGAGTAGATAGCAATGAGCGAGTACGCAGACCCCAGCGTTCTGGTGAGCACCGATTGGGTCAACGAGCGCCTCAACACCGATCTGAAGATCGTCGAGGTGGACGTGGATACGCAGCAGTACGCCGCGGGCCACATCCCCGGCGCGGTCGCGTTCGACTGGACGACCCAGCTCCAGGATCAGACCCAGCGCGACATCATTAGCAAAGAGAATTTCGAAGCGCTGCTGGGCAAGGCCGGCATCTCGAACGACGACGAGGTCGTGATCTACGGCGACAACAACAACTGGTTCGCGGCCTACGCGTTCTGGGTCTTCAAGTACTACGGCCACGACAACGTCAAGCTGATGAACGGCGGGCGGAGCAAGTGGCTCGATGAAGAAGACAAGCCGCTGACCACAGACACGCCGAACCCCACGCCGACGACATACTCCGTCGGCGAGACCAACCCGCAGATCCGCGCGTTCGCGCAGGACGTGCTGCAGGTCGTGCGAGACGGCAACGCGAACCTCGTCGACGTCCGCTCGCCCGACGAGTTCTCCGGCAAGGTCATCGCGCCGCCCGGCATGAGCGAGACCGCGCAGCGCGCCGGCCACGTGCCGGGCGCAAAGAGCGTCCCGTGGGTCACGGCCGTGAACCCCGACGGCACGTTCAAGAGCCGCGGCGATCTGGAGAAGATCTACTTCGAGGACGCCGGCGTCAGCGAGGGCACGGACACCATCGCCTACTGCCGCATCGGCGAGCGGTCGAGCCACACGTGGTTCGTGCTCAAGTACCTGCTGGGGCTGCCGAACGTCAAGAACTACGACGGCTCGTGGACCGAGTACGGCTCGATGATCGGCGTGCCGATCGAGCGGTAGGGCTGAGCCACCTACAACTCGGGCATGGACACCCTCGCCAGCCTCACTGTCGCCGACCTGCTCGACTCGCTCGCCTCGAAGTCACCGGCCCCCGGCGGCGGCGCCGTCGCGGGCCTGGTCGGCGCACAGGCGGCGGCGCTCGCGAGGATGGTCGTGAGCTATTCGCTCGGCCGCAAGAGCCTCGCCGAGCACCAGGCCGAGCTCGAAGCCATCGCCGTCCAGCTTGATAACGCGCGCGGGGTGATGCTGTCGCTCGCCGATGCGGACGCCGATGCCTACGCCGGCTTGAACGCGTTGTGGGGCAGCAAGTCCGAGAAGCCTGGGGAGTTTGAGGCCGCGGTCCGGCGGGCGATACAGGTGCCGCGGGCGGTCGTGGCGGCGGCATCCGATCTGCTTCGGCTCTGCGAGAAGCTCACGCCGATCAGCAACCCGAACCTGCGCAGCGATCTCGTCGCGGCCGCCGTCTTGGCGTACGCGTCGGCGGAGACGGCCTCGCTCAATGTCAAGGTCAACGCGCCGCAGCTATCCGACGAAACCGATCGATCGCGGGTGCTCGCGGAGGCGGATGCACAACTCGGTTCGATGAAGCTGCTTCGCGATCGGCTCGCTCTCCCGTAGACTTGCGGCATGGCGACCGATGCGATCGACATCGAGAGGCTCGACCGGTTCGCAAGCGTGCGGGCGGCGCTCGAGATGCTGCGCGAGGTGAGCCTCGCGACCAACGAGGACGAGCTGTACGCCGCGTTCTCGAAGCGGTTCAGCGAGCTTTCGGGTGTGACGCACGCGCTGGGGCTCCGGGTCGAAGGCTGCGAGCCGGGGTCGTTCCGCGTCATGCTCAAGCAAGCGTTCGGCGACGGCGACCTCACGCCCGAGTGCGTCCGGGCGATGACGCGGTACTGGTTGCCGCTGGACGAGACGCCGGTCGTGCGCTCGGCTCACCTGTCGCGTCTCGTCGAGGGCGAAAGCCCGAAGCTTGTTCGCGGTCTCGACCCGGCGGGCGATTCGGTTCTTGAGGGCTGGCTGCCGGGGCCGTGCGACGTGCTGGCGGTCCCGGTGTTCTCGAACGGGCGCGTGCACGAGTACTCCGCGATGTTCATGCCGCCCGCGCTGCGCGAGCTCGACGAGGAGATGCTCCGGATCGGCATCGGCAACATCAACTTCATGTCGACGTCGATCGAGACCCTCGTTCTGAAGAACGAGGCCGAGCGTCTGCACGCCAGGCTTGATGCGCAGATGAACGAGATCGGGCGCGTGCAGCGGTCGCTGCTGCCCGCGAGCTGGCCGACGGACCCGAGGTTTACGTTTGCGGTGAGCTACCAGCCATCCGAGGCCGCCGGCGGCGACTACTACGACTACCGCACGTTCCCGCGGCCGCGGGGGTCGGAGTCGGCAGCCGGCGATGACCTTCTCGGCGTTGTCATCGGCGATGTCTCGGGCCACGGCCCGGTCGCGTCGGTTGTCATGTCCGTCTTCCGCACCGCCATGCTCGCGACGCGGCTTTACACCACCGACCCCGCGCGCACCGTGCCCGATGTCAACACGATGGTCTGCGAGAGCGTCGAGCCCGGCATGTTCGTCACTGCGTTTCTGGTCACGATCGACCCGGCGACGGGCGAGGCGATCTACGCGTGCTGCGGCCACAACCCGCCCAGGCTGAGGCGTGCGTCGGGAGCCGTCGAAGCGATCGAGGGCTGCGGCGGCCCGCCGTTCGGTATCCTGCCCGATCTCGATCCCGTCGGCGACGCCTTCGTGATGCACCCGGGCGACACGCTCGTGCTGTACACCGACGGCATCACCGAGGCGTTCAGCCCGGTCGGCGAGCTCTTCGGAACGCACCGGCTCGATGCGGCGATCGCGAGTGCGGGCACCGAGCCGATCGCGATCCGGCGCGCGGTGCTCGACGCGGTCGCGGCGCACGCCGGCTCGCGGCCTCGCGCCGATGACCAGACGCTCGTGGTCGTCCGCTACAACGGGCCCGACGCCGGGACGACGGCATGAGCCGGACGGTGCCGCTTCAGTGGTTCGATCACCGCGGCCCGCGTGCCGGTTCGCGTGACGCCCGATCGTCGGACAACGGACTGCGGTTCGAGTGCACGCAGTGCGGCGGCTGCTGCACCGGGCCCAGCGGCTACGTGAAGTTCACCGACGACGAGGCGCAGGCGATGGCGGCCAAGCTCGGGATCAGCATCGGCGAGTTCATGCGCTCGTACACGCACGAAACACCGATGGGCCGGAGCCTCACGGAGCGCGTCACCGACTTCGGCTACGACTGCGTGTTCCTCGATCGCGACACGCTCCCCGGCAAGGCGATCTGCGGCCTGTACGACGCCCGGCCCGCGCAGTGCCGGACGTGGCCGTTCTGGAAGAGCAACCTGTCGAGCGAGCACGCGTGGCGGCGGGCCGCGATGGAGTGCCCGGGGATCGATCGGGGTTCGAAGACGACGCACCCGGACGAGATCCGTCGGCAGCGCGACATCGTGGAGATCTGAACGCCGTGCTGCGCGCTCCCGTCATCGAGCACGATGTGTTGCGGCAATGGGTCGCGATCGCGCGGCGCGCCGACGTCGATGAGATGATCCGAGGCGCGCACGACGCGATCGTCCGCGATGTGCGGGCATCGCGGCCCGTGTGCACGGCGTCGGGGCGGTGCTGCGACTTTGCACGCACCGGGCACGACCTCTTCGTGACGGGCCTTGAGGTCGCGTGGACGCTCGACCGGATCCCCACGGACCGTGCGATCGGTGGTGGTGATATCGACACGGCGGAGTCGCGCGGCGACTGCCCGTTTCTGATCGCCGACGGCTCGATCAGCCGCTGCGGCGTGCACCCCGCGCGGCCGATGGGCTGTCGGGTGTACTTCTGCGACCCGACGCGCGAGCAGTTCGTGCAGGACCTCGCCGAGCGCGGCGCATCGCTGGTGCGCGAGATGCACGACCGCTTCGGCATCCCATACGTTTACGCCGAGTGGCGTGCGCTGCTGCGTTGCTTCATCGACGCCGGGATTCTGAGTGCGCCGTCGATGCCGGTCGAGTTTGAATTACGCGACCCGTTCGTGCCGCTCACCCTCGGTAGCGCATCTTGAGCCGGATGAGCCTCCGCAGCGCCTCGCCGTCGGGGCGGACGCCCTCTTCGAGCTCCGGCGCGGGCTTGAGCACGCCTTCGAGCAGCCCCCGCAGCGCCATGAGGTGCCCCGCTGGCGAGAGCCATGCGAGTCGGTGGGCCCAGAGCCAGCCGAGCAGGACGCCGCAGATTCCCGAGCCTCGCCTGCCGTGGCGTCGGCAGAGCCAGACCCAGTTGCGCGTCGAGCGCCAGATCCATTTGGGCGTCTTGCGCTTGGCGATCGGCGAGTCGTGCCAGACGTGCAGGTCGCGCGCAAACGCGACGCGGCTGCCCGCAGCGAGCAGCTTGAGCGCGAGGTCCGTGTCGTTGCGGTAGAGGAAGTAGCCGGCTTCATAGCCGCCGACCGCGTCCCACGCGGCCCGGCGGATGATGTTGCCGCTGCCCATGTCGGGCCACGCCGAGTCGTCGGACAGCTCGTGGTCGAACGGCCACTCCCACTCGTGTGTCTTCGGGTGGCGGCGGTGCAGCATGATCGCGTCGAGGTCCGGCTCGGTCTTGAGCCGATCGAGCGCGCCCGCGAGCGCGCCGTCCGCGGGCCAGGCGTCATCATCGAGGATCAGCACGGCCTCGCCCGTCGAAGCCGCGACACCCCGGTTGAAGCCCTCGACGCCCAGATTCGCTCCGGTCTCGACGACCACGACGTTGGGGAACCGCTCGCGCACAGTGCCGGGTGTGCCGTCGCTGGAATCGTTGTCTACAACCACGATCTCGCAATCTCGGCCGACGTCGTCTTCGCGCAGCTTGGTCAGCGTGTGCAGGAGCTGCTCGACGCGGTCGCGCGTGAGGATGATGACCGAGAGCGTCGGCCGGCGCTCGGCGGGTGCGGGCGGGGACTCGGCCGACGGGCTGCGGGGCGATGCGGGCGGGAGCAGCGTGATCCGCGTTGTCGCCAGCGTGCCGCGGATGACGACTGCAAGCAGCGCAGCGATCCGGTCCGAGTAGCGCAGCCGGCGCAGCGTGTACCCGGTCGGCGCGATCGACAGCACCACGCGCCCCGCGCTCCACGCGTGCGGCGGGGCCTTCGCGTTCACGACCGCGAGAACCGCGGGCGGCGTGAACACCGTCCGCAGCACGCCGCGCAGCGCCTCGCCCGACGAGCGCACCGGCTTCGGCGGCACATCGACCACGGTCAGCCCCTTGCGCTCAAGGTTCGCGCGCAGCTTCGCGCGAACGTCTTGAGTCAGCGGCGCATCGGTGTGGATGGACGCGATGGGCTGGGCCGACTCTGGTAGCGTCGTCGCGATCGCGTCGAGGGCTCGGCCAAGCGAGTGCATCGGCCACGTGCGCGCGCACTGGGTGCGTGATGCCTCGGCTCTGCCGGTGATCCGTCCCGATGCGGCGTCCGACAGTCCGCGGATGTGCAGCCGGGCGAGATCATCACGGCAAATGAGCGTCTGGCCCACGGCGAGGACAACCTCGCGCCACGCTCGCCGCAGCAGTGCGCGCCTGCCGAGCCCGGCGTCGAGCGCCGGCACGATCCAGTTCCGCGCCTCGTAGAACCGCGCCCAGGTCTTGTAGCGATCGAACCGTGGGTGCCGGCACCGCGCCATCGGCGCGGCGACGATTCGCTTCCCCGTCGCAGATCGCAGCCGCAGGCAGAACGAGACATCATCGGAGTGCAGAAACAGATCCGGCAGCAGCCCGGCCTTCCGGACCGCGTCGGCCCGGACAAGCAGGCAGCATGCCGCGGCGTAGTCGACTTCAAACGGTTCACGGGTGGCCGGCATGGCTGCCTCGATCCGGCCCGTGCGGCGGTTCAGCCGTCCGCCCACTTCGAAGATCTTGCCAGTCCGCGGGTCGCCGATCGCGGCACCGACCGCGGCTGCGCTCTTGTCGAACGCGGCGAGCATGGCCTGAACGCAGCCCGGCTCGACCCTTGCGTCGCTGTCAACGAGCCACACGAACGCGGGATCACCACCGAGCGCTCGCGTCAGCCCGGCGTTGAAGCCTCCCGAGCCGCCTGTGTTGGTCGGCAGGCGGATGAACTCGACCGGTGCCGTGTCGCGGAGCTGCCGCGCGGCGGCGGCGACCGCGTCGACGCGGTCGAGCGGAAGGTCCGAGGCGTTATCCACCACGATCACGGACAATCGGGCGTCGGCTTCGACGGCCGCGAGGTCGCCGAGCAGCCTCACAAGGTCGGCGGGCCGGTTCCACGCGGGGATCACCGCGGTGACGGCGACCGCCGCAGCCGGCCCGGCAGCAGCGGTTTCGTCAGCGGGTTCGTGTGCGGGCTCGGACTCGGTCATCGCTCTGGTGGCGTATCCTTCTGGTGAGACTGCCGGCGCAGCCTAGCCCAAGGCCGACGCTGGCTCCCGCCGAGGGCAACTGCCGCCCACAGTCCTCGGGCCGGGCCCATGTCCTTGATGACCCGGAGAGCCGACCGATGCAGCTGTTCCGTTCCCGATCGCTTCCGCCCGCTCTGCCCTCGTGCGCCTTCGACGAGCTTGAGCCCCGCGTGCTCCTCTCGACCCTGTTCGGTGCCGAGCTGCCCGACATCGCCGACCTTGAGAACGCCAGCAACCCGATCGTCCGGTTCGAGACCAACGTCGGGTCGGCCGATGGCTTCAGCCACATCGACATCGAGCTGTTCGTGTCCGAGGACGGCGACCCGACGGTCACCGTTGACAACTTCCTGGGCTACGTGCGGGATGGTCAGTACGACAACCTGATCATCCAGCGGTCACAGGCGCTCAACGCCGACCCGGACGCGCCGAGTGACATCATCCAGGGCGGCCGGAACCGCATCGACGAGGACGGCAATGCCACGGCCATCAACGTCGGCGACAACATCGTCGACGAGGTCGAGCGGTCGAACGACGCCCGCACCATCGCGATGGCCAAGACCGGCGCGCCGAACAGCGCGAACAGCCAGTGGTTCTTCAACCTCGTTGACAACGAGAGCGTTCTCGGGCCGGACGTGCAGAGCAACGGCGGCTTCGCGGTCTTCGGTCGGGTTCTCGATGATCGCTCGTGGGATGTCGTCACCGCGATCGCAGAGCTCGACCGGCTCGACCTGTCACAGCAGCTCAGCGACCCCGACTTCGGCGGAGGACCGTTCCGCTCCACGCCCGTGACCGAGTCGTTCGACGATTCGGACGGCTTCACGACCGACGAGTTCGTCACCATCATCAACGCCGAGGTCATCAAGCCCGAGGGCGACAGCGGCTTCTTCGACCAGGCCGTGTTCTATCCCGAGGGCTTTAGCAACTTCCGCACGGAAGAGACGCTGACGGTCGTCAACCCCAATAGCGGCGTGGGCGCGTACCAGGTTGTGGCCCGTTTCGCGCAGGGCCTCGACCGCGACATTGTCGTCACGCAGGGCACGCTCGAAGGCGGCGAGCGGCTCGAGATCGAGCTGCAGGGCACCGGCGACGACGGCAGGCTCATCGGCTTCAATCCCTACGCCATTGAGGTGCACTCGGCGTTCACCAACCCGATCGCGCTGCCGATCACCGCGACGCTCACGCGCGGTGATTTCAGCGACGGCAGCGAGGGGCTCGACCCGTTCGCGGGCGAGTCGCTGTTCGACCCGCTCGCCCTCCCCGAGGCCGGCCGGCAGGACACGCTGACCACGTGGACGTTCGCCGACCTCGAGCGCGACGACGATGCGCTCGAGAGCTTCATCACCTGGCAGAACCTGACGGGCGAGTCCGGCGAGGTCACGATCGAGTTCTTCTTCGCCGATCAGCCCTCGACCGAGCTTGTGACGCCGCGCGAGCTCGACGCGTACCGCCGGGGCGGGATCAACTTGGAGGGCATCGGCGAGAGCGTGCTGCCGCAGAAGCCGTTCGCCGCCCGCGTGACCTCGACGGTGCCCATCGTCGCCAGCAGCTCGATCTTCCGGCTCGATCAGAGCGACCCCGCAGGCACGGGCGCAGCGCTCTCGCTCGGGTCGCCCGGCGAGGCCGGCGGCGTTGTGGCGCTCGCCGACGCACGCCGGCCGCAGGACGGCTCAGGCCAGATCTCCATCGTCAACCTGGGTACTGAAGACGCGATCGTCACGCTCGACTTCGTGACGAGCGACGGCGTCGAGCGATCGAGCATCTTCAACACGATCGAGGCCGGCCGGAGGAGGCTGTTCGATCTCGACGGGCTCCCCGGCTCGTCCATCGCCGAGGACACGCCGATCAGTGTGCGGGCAACAAGCCTGACCGCCGGCGCGCAGCTCGCGGCCCAGTACACCGCGGCGAGCAGCATCGGCGGCGGCGGTGCACTCGTTGCGCCCTTCGGAGCGACACGCCAGATCTTCACCGACGCCTCGTTCATCAGCGAGAGCAGCTTCAGCGAGGTGATCAGCGTCTACAACCCCAACTCCGAGGCGGCCGACATCACGTTCACCGCGATCTTCGATGACGGCGAGCGTCTCTCGGTCACCACGACCGCGCAGGCCGAGAGCCGGGCCGAGTTCAACCTGGCCCGAAGGAGCAGCAGCCAGGTTATCGCGATCGCCTCGAAGATCCTCGGCGACACCGAGCGGTTCAGCAACTTCTCGGTGCTGGTCACATCGGACGGCCCCAACGCGCAGCCGGTCACGGCGTCGCTCACCCGCGTCGACCAGGACGCGGGCCGCCGGTTCACGGTCACGCCCACCATCCTCGGCGGCCTGACGCCGCTTAGCTAGCACGACGCGCGGGGCGCATGGAGACACGCCGGGCATGGATAGCTTCTGGCGCTTCGCCAAAGAACTCGTGCACGACCGCGGCTTAGTCGCGTGCGCCCTTTTGCTCGCGCTACTCGCCAGCGTGGGCCTCGGCGCGGGCATCGCCTCGGTCGCGCCCGTGCTCAACACCATGCTCGCCGGCCCCGACGGCGCCAAGGGCCTGCAAGAGATGGTGACCGAAGCGAACGTCGCGCTGCTCGCCTGGCCGCTCGAGCCCCAGGTGCCGCAGGCGGTGATCGACATCCTCCCGACGCGGCCCTGGCGCAGCGTGGTTGTCATCATGGTTGGCATCGGCCTGCTCACGATGCTCAGCGCGCTCGCGACGTTCGGGCATCAGTTTCTCTCGCTGACGGCCGTGTATCGAGCGTCGCAGCGCATCCGCGACCGCGCGTTCGAGCATGTCGTTCGGCTGCCTCTGCGGACGGTGGTCACCGGCGATTCATCTGATATCTCCCGCCGCGTTGTTGACGAGACCGAACGCCTCGCCGAGGGGTTCGCCGCGATTCTGTCTAAGGGCGCGACACAAGTCGGCAAGGGTCTCGCGGCGCTGACCGTCGCGATTATTTTTGAGCCGCTCGTCACGGTCGTATCGCTCGTCACCGCGCCTGTTCTGTTCCTTGTGATCCGTGCGCTCGGCCAGCGTGTCCGCCGAGCGCGCAAGCGAGCCTTCGCGGGTCAGGCCGAGCTTCTGGGCCGCGCCGGCAACGTGCTGCGCGGCTTGCGTGTGGTGAAGGTCCAGACCGCGGAAGGCGACGAGGTCCGCCGCTTCCGCGAGACGAACACGCGCGTTATCCGCGAGATGCTCAAGGCACGCACGGCACGTGCGCTGTCGAGCCCTGTCTCTGAAGTCGTTGCGATCTCGGCCGTCGGCGTGCTGGCCGCCGTTGCCGTCAAGGCCGTGCTCGACAACGAGCTCGATCCGAAAGACTTCATGCTCGCGCTGATGTCGCTGGGCATCGCCGCCGCGAGCCTGAGGCCGCTGACCGGCATCATCAACGAGATCCAGGCCGCAGCGGCCGCGAGCGAGCGCGTCGAGGAGATCATGAACCTCGAGCCCGAGCCCGGCGCACGCCAGCGGCTGCCCGATCTCCCGAGACACCAGAGCTCGGTCGGGCTCGAAGCGATCACGTTTACGTATCCAGGGGCGGACCGCCCGGCGCTGCGCGATGTTTCGATCGAAGCCGTGCACGGCGAGCGGGTTGCCTTTGTCGGGCCCAACGGCTCGGGCAAAACCACGCTGCTCTCGCTGGTGCCGAGGCTGTTTGATCCAGACTCGGGCCGCGTGCTCGTGGACGGGCTCGACATCACCGAGCACGCGACCGAAAGCCTGCGCAAGCAGATCGGCGTCGTCACGCAAGAGACGGTCATCTTCCCCGGGACGATCCGCTCCAACATCGCCTACGGCGCTGAGGATGCAACGGAAGACCGGATCGTCGACGCGGCCCGCCGCGCGCACGCGATGCCGTTTATCGAGCAGCTCTCCGAGGGCCTCGACACGCCCGTCGGCGAGCAGGGCCTGACGCTCTCGGGCGGCCAGCGGCAGCGCATCGCGATCGCCCGCGCGATCCTGCGCGACCCGGCGATCCTCATCATGGACGAGGCGACAAGCATGATCGATGCCGACAGCGAGGCCCACATCACCGACGCGATCAACGAGTTCAGCCGGGGGCGCACAACGCTGGTCGTCGCGCACCGCCTGAGCACGGTTGTGAACTCCGACCGCATCGCCGTGCTCGACGCGGGCCGGCTCATCGACCAGGGCACGCACGGCGAGCTGCTCGACCGCTGCGATGTCTACCGCACGCTCGCCCGCACCCAGCTCGTCGGCTCGGGCTGACCCGGAAAGGACTCCGCACGATGGCCAAGGGGCAGAACCTCTCTGCGCACCAGCAGAAGATCGTTAAACGCTACTACGAGAACGCCGACACGATCACGATCACCAAGCTCCAGGAGCTGGTGACCGAGATCTATCTGGCCGAGGGCAAGAAGGCCGATACGCTCTGGAAGCGTGCGCACGATCATCTGAAGAAGACGAACATCAAGCCGCATATTGCTGTCGCGATCGTCGAGAAGCGCGATGTCAAGAAGCTGGCCGAGCTGCTGACGACGGCCAGCGTCCCGAAGCGCTAGGCGAGTGCTTCGACGAGCGTTGCGAGCGCGATCGTCGGCGGGATACACGGCGACTCGATCGCAAAGCGGCGGATGCCGCTACACGGGATCCACTGCGTCGCTTCGTATTCCCAATCGTGCTCGCGGGGCCGGTTGGTTTGGGCGACGATCTCGTTGATCGGCCGCGACAACTCAAGCCGCATGACGAGGTCGGCCGAAGTCGCAATGCGGTCGACCGTGATCGCGATGATCGGCCCCGGCTCGGCGTCGACCCGCAGCCCGGTTTCTTCCTGCATCTCGGAAGCGAGCTGCTCGAACACGCGCAGTCCGTCGAGGGTGTCAACCGAAGACGGTGGCGGGTCGATGCCGCCCGATGGGCCAAACTCCCACATGCCGCCGTAGACACGCGTTGCGTGGGAACGTCTGCCGACGAGCACGTGCCGGACGGCGCGATCGTCGAGCGCGGTGACGACACCCGTGACGGACAGCTGCATCACGGGCGGATTAACGATCGCCGGCTCGCGTTCCTGCACAGCGAGCCGCTGGTACGAGTCCCGCCGCACGGTGATCTCGCTGCCACGGTGCCCGGTGTACGACAGCACCGGACCGTTGAACAGCCGCGGCTTGTCGGTCCGCATGGCATCCCAGCACTCGACGACCGCCCGGGTCGCCGGCGGCACCGGTTCATCTGTGATGTGAATCGTGATCGACGCGGGATCGGTCTCGCCCAGCTCGATCAGTTCCGAGGGTGTCACGAGCCGAGCAGCCCGCCGAGGGGGCCGCCGCCGCCCGCGCCCTTGGGGATCAGATCCTCAATGCCGAGCCGCTCGGCCTCCTCGGCGACCATCCGCTGCATCACGCGCTGGCAGTTCTCGACCGCATCATTGACGGCCTCGGTTGTCAGCCGTTCGAGCTGGTGCTTGGCCTCGGGTGATGCGGCAACGCCCGCGAGCACGACCGGGTCGTACTCGATCCGGTCGACACGCAGCTTGCCGGTCACCCACGCCCGGCACGCGCCGCCGCCGGCCTGTCCTTCGACGCGCAGCTCGCCGATCCGCTCGCCGAGTTCCTTCGCGGCGGCCGCGATCTCGTCCTTGCGTTGCAGCAGGCCCGCCATCGCTCCGAGGTTCTTCATGTTGCCGAACATCTAGATCGCCCCTCCGCCGTCATCCGGCTTCGACCGCACCGGCTTCACATCGATGATCCGTCCGTTGAAGACCTCGAGCGCCTTCTGCACGACCGGATGATCCAGGTCAGGCGGCACATCCGGCGTCGGCGCTTGGCTTGGCTCGCTCGCCGCCGGCTCGGGCTCGCTATCGACAAGCCTCGCACGTATCTGCTTGCCCGAGAGCTCTGTCATGAGCTTCGAGAGATCGTCAAGCTTCTTCTCGGCCGTGTTGCGAGCGTGGCCTGCGCAGGCGAGCTCCGCCTCGGACTCCGTGAGCCTCACCAGGCGCATGTCGGCCAGCAAAGCTCGCAGCATCATCGGTGCGACCTGCTGAAGCTGCTCCCAGAGTGCCGCGCCGTTCACGGGCGCCGCGGCTTGCGACGGCGCGGGCGTCGCAACGTGTTTCGCAGCGGGCGGCGGTCGCGACGCGGCTGGGGTCGCGCCGGCCGACGCCCTCAGCCTTTTCCCGCGCCGGCTCCCGCAAGCTGATTCAGGATGCCGGTTACATCCGCGAGCTTCTCGGTCATCGCCAGCCGCACGACAAGGGCGTCCATGAGCGCTCGCGGGTTCGGGCTGCTCTTCGTGGCCCGCTGCACGCCCTCGCACAGCGCGATCATGTGCACCAGCCCGGCCGGGTCGAAGTGCTTGGCACGCTCGACTTCTTCGCGACGTGCATCACCCGACAGCTCAACGAGCGACGTCTCGGGCCCGCACGCGGCCAGGACCATCAGATCACGCAGCCGCTCGATGAGCGCCTCCAAGGTCTGGTCGATGCTCGTCCCCGACGCCACCAGCTCGCCCGCGGCCTCGAGCGCCGGCGCGGGCTCGCCCTGCACCAGCGAGTCGATCAGCCGGCCCACCAGCTCGCGCGGCGCGAGCCCCAGAAGGTCCTCGAGCAGCTGCACGGTCAGCTTCTTTTCGCCCGAGGCCATCAGCCGATCGAGCAGGCTGAGCGCATCGCGCATCGAGCCGTTGCCGAGCCGCGCGACCATGGCGACGAGCTCGGCGTCGGCCTTGACCTTCTCTTGCTTGAGGATCGCGCCCAGCCGCTCGCCGATGACGGTCGCCGGGATCGCGCGGAAGTCGAACCGCTGGCACCGGCTCTGGATCGTCGGCGGCACCTTGTGCGACTCGGTCGTGCACAGGATGAACTTCACGTGCTCGGGTGGCTCTTCCATCGTCTTGAGCAGCGCGTTGAACGCCGCCGTCGAGAGCATGTGCACCTCGTCGATGATGTAGATCTTGTACGGCCCGCGCATCGGGCGGTAGACGCTGTTGGCGATCAGCTCGCGCGCCTGCTCGACCGAGTTGTTGCTCGCGCCGTCGATCTCAACGACGTCGGTGTCCTGGCCCGACATGATGGCGGTATCGACTTCTTCTGTGCCGTTGCCCCCTCCCTTCGAACCATTCAGGGCTTTGGCAAAGATGCGGGCCATCGTCGTCTTGCCCACGCCCCGGGTGCCGGTGAAGAGGTAGGCGTGCGCGACGCGGTCGGCGTCGATCGCGGCGCGGAGCGTGCGGGCCACCGGCTCCTGGCCCACGGCGTCGTCGAAATCCTGCGGGCGGTAGCGTCTGGCGAGTGCGGTGTACGACATGCCAGCAGTGTAGAACCGCCTCCGGGACACCTGTTCTCGGTCCTAGGAACGCTGTCGATCTTCGGGTAGTCTCTGCGAGATGAATATCGCCCGTCTGATGCTGATGCTCGCCTGCTGCCCTCTGGTGCTCGGCGGCTGTTCGATCGCCACGCCAACTGCCAAGCCGACCGCCGCGATCGACAGCCGGGCCACCCTTGGCGAGTGGACGATCGCCCAGCCCGGCGACGAGTTCGGCGAGGGCGTCCGCGTCACCGACGCGACGATCCGTGTCACCGAGCAGGGCTTCGACCGCGTCACCACGATCGAGCGCGACCAGCGGCGGATTGAGGTCGGCGAGTCCGGCTCGTGGACCGTCGACGGCGCCAGTCTCGCGCTCGTGCCCGAGACCGTGACGGTGATCGTCACGCAGCCCGGCGATGTGTCGGCCGAGACGTTCGAGCCCGAGAACACCGGCGAGGCCGCGGCGCGGCTAAGCCTCATCGGCGACCGGCTTGTGCTTGAGATGCTCGAGTCGGGCCAGCCCGTTGGCCGGATCGCCTACCACCGCGAGCACTGAAGCCAAGGCTGCGCGGAGCCGTGCGGTGTGTACCATGGCGCGACCGCCCTACACACCCGCTCCCGGCATTGGCGCCGGGCAGCGCCGAGGCCCGACCATGCCCGCAGACCGGCAGCACATTGTCTACCTCCACGGCCCGGGCGACGCCGGCGGCACGCTCAAGAAGTGGGCCGAGGGCGCGGCCGACGGCCGGATCATCGCCGATGCCTATTCGATCCAGTTCTTCGAGGTCTGCCACGAGCTCGGCTGCTCATCGACGGTCTTCGTCGATCGGCCCCACGCCGAGCCGGTCGAGCGCGACCCGTTCAAGCTGCACTACGAGCCGTTCATTCCGAAATCGAGCGGTGTTCGCTATATGCGCGACTGGTTCGCCGCCGCTGATGCGTTGGCCCACCGCATCGCCGACCTCGGCACCGATGCGGTGTTCATGTCGATCCATTACGGCTTCCCGATGATCGCCGCGCTCGCCAAGCGGTCGATCCCCGTTGTGCTCACGCTGCACAACACGCTCTGGCCCATGTCCACGACGCCCCGGCTCGCCGACCGCGTAGTTCGGACGCTGACGAGGCGGACCGCATCGACGACGGTTCGCGCGGCGCTCTCGGTTGTGCCCGAGGCGACGCGGCAGCTCCGGGCCACGCTGCCGGGCGACTACCCGATCATCGAGCACGTGCCGCAGTACTCGGACATGCAGAACGACCTGCGGGCCGCGCCGTTCGGCCAGCCCTTCCACGTGATCTTCGCCGGCCGGCTCGAGCGCATGAAGGGCGTGCGCACGATGATCGAGATCGCCGCGATGCTGCGCGATGCGCGCGCGAGCGATCCGTCGAAGCCCGAGGTCCGCTGGACCATCGCGGGCGATGGGGCAGAGCTCGACTGGCTGCGCACCGCGGTCGCCGAGCGGAACCTGACGGACGTCGTCAGCCTGCCCGGCTGGATCGGCGGCGAAGAGCTGACGGATATCTACAAAACCACGCACGTCACCGTGACGCCGACCGAGCGCAGCTTCAACGAGGGCATCGCCAAGTCATCGCTCGAATCGATGCTTTTCGGCATGCCCGCGATCGTGACCGAGGTCGTCGCGTCGGCCGAGGTCATGCAAGGCGCGTGCATCGTGGTGCCGGTCGCCGAAGGGGCAGCGGGCCTCGCGCGAGCGATCACGGACCTCGCAACGGATCAGCCGCGATACGACGCGATGTGCGCCGCGGCCCTCGAGCGCCGGGCCGAGCTGTTCAAGCCCGAGCGCAGCTTCGCCAACGGCCTACGCACCGCGCTCCCGCTCGCGCTCGGCCGCTGACGATCGCTTCTGCCGGCGCTGCTCGATCGTGTCGCGGTCGACCGAGCCCAGAAGTTTCGGCACCAGCCCGCCGCCGACGGTTCCAACGATCACCGCGGCGATCCAGAAGCCGAACACGCCGACCGACGCGGGCCTGAGCTCGTTGGTGATCTTGTCGATGGCGATGTAGAGCGTGATCGGCAGCGTGAGCAGGACCATGACCGCGGCGATGCCGAGTCCGATCAGTGAGCCGTGCCACCACTTCATCGCAGCCGCCTCATCGTGTGAGATCCCGCGTGCTCGCGTCGGGCTCCGGCGGGTCGATCGGGTTGGCGGCCAGGACACCGACGCCCCGGACGACGCCGCTTATGGCTGCTGCGGTCAAGCCCTGACCAGGTTCACGTGCCGCCCGTGCACCGGGCCCGGCCGCCAACCCGACCGACCTCCGAAGAGCAAGACGCCATGCTAGGCCCCACGCCAACCTGAACCGCCTCCGGCCCGGTTCCGTACACTCAACCGATGGCGATCCGCCCGACCCAGCCCGAGCTGCTGCCCTACAACCGGGCCGAGCAGCAGCAGAAACGCCTGCTCAAGGTCGTCCGCGCCGCGTTTCTCATCGCGTTCATCACCGTCACGGTTCTCACCGTGCTCGCGGCAACCGATGACTACAACCTCGAGCGCGTCCGCTTCGGCCCGTTCGCCGTCCTCAGCAGCTGGTGGCTCACGACCGTGCTCGCGGTGATCTTCGGCGGCCTCGCGTTCGCCGCCGATCGGCTCACACCCAACAAGAAGATCTCGACGCTCGGTGCGATTTTCTTCGGCCTCGTCGTCGCGCTGCTCGCGTCGTTCGCGCTCGGCAGCGTGATCGATCTCATCACCGATCTCTGGGGCATCCGCACCGCCGACGGCATGCAGCCGGCGATCATCGACACCATCCAGGTCCTGCTCGGCATCGGCATCGGCTACATCTGCATCTCGACCGTCCTGCAAACCAAGGACGATTTCCGCCTGGTCATCCCCTACGTCGAGTTCGCCAAGCAGATCCGCGGCCCGCGCCCGCTGCTCATTGACTCATCGACGCTCGTCGACGGCCGCATCGTCGACATCGCCGGGGTCGGTATTCTGCAGACCACGCTCATCGTGCCGAGGTTCGTCGCCGAGGAGCTTCAGCTGCTCGCCGACAACCCCGACGCGGGCGTACGCAGCCGGGGCCGACGCGGGCTCCAGACCATCGCCCAGCTGCAAGGCGATCCCGCGCTCGATGTCGTGATCGATGAGACGCTGCTCAC
>JBCBMF010000015.1:0-26091 GCA_039822905.1 Planctomycetota bacterium | reverse complement strand
CTACATCGCCTTGGTCGATGGCGCGCCGACGCGAGACATCGGGACGATCGACCTGCCGCTGCGGGTCGACTGGCCCAAGCGGCCCCGGCAGATCGTCTGCTTCGATTCGGGCAAACCGGCACAGACCCGCTGGCGGGTGCTGGCTCGCGAGGCCGATCGCACGCGGCTGGAGCTTGAACCGGTCACCGGGCGGACCCATCAACTCCGAGTGCATCTCGCCGATCCGCGAGGGCTCGGCGCTCCGATCCTTGGCGATTCGCTGTACGCCGGGGGCCCAGCTCGCGACGATCACCCGAGGCTCATGCTGCACGCGGCCCGGCTCTCCATCCGCCTGCCTGGCACCCGCCGGCTAGCTGAATTCCGCACGCGCGTGCCGTTCTGATCGCCACCGCGAAATCGCGACGGTGTAGGATCCCAACGATCGTCGAAGAACGAACTCTGAAGGGGAGATCCGCAATGCCGCAACGCACACTTCGCCTGGTGACCGCAGGGCTTCTGACCGCCTCGGCACCGCTGGCCGCCGCGCAGAACGACGAGCCGCTGGTGGACGTCCGCTACCAGGGCCTGGGCGAGATCCAGCCGGCCGAGAAGGACGCCGCGGCCCACGCCGCCCTGATGAGCCTCGGCTCGCGCATCCGCATGCTGCCCCGCGAGATCCCCGACTTCAACGCCGACCGGAAGTGGATCGATGCGCTGTGGAAGCTCGCGACCGGTTCGGGCGGCCTGATGATCTGGGAGGGCGATGACGCGCCGCTGATCTCGGCGACGATCGTTCCGCTCGGCGGCACCGAGGGCATGATGCCCGCGCTCAGCGGCATGCTCCAAGACGCAGGCGGCCCGGACTTCATGATGAATGAACACGGCACGCTCGGCCTCGACACGCCCGTGGGCGTCATTCAGCTTTCTGAGGTCGTCGGCGACGACGGCGAGGCGATCGCGTTGCGGCTCGGGGAGGCGCCGCCTGCCTCGGCGACTCCGCTGAGCTACGAGCTCCCGGCCAACAGCGAGCCGGTCCTCTCGATGTCGATCGAGCTCGGCCGGCTGATCGACATTTTTGCCGAACTGATCGAAGACGAGGACCCGCGGACGTTCGAGCAGATCGATCGGTTCGGCTTCCTCAACGCGGGCGATGCGCGGCTTGAGATGGCCTACGGCTCTGACGGAAACGCCGGCTTCTTCGCGACTCGTCTGACCGGCGCGAAGCCGTGGCTCGGCCGATTCTTCGGCGACGGTGCGTTCACCAAGGACGACATGCGGGCCGTGCCGCGAGACGCCGTCTTTGTCACCACCGCGAGCGCCGACTTCGCGTGGGTGCTTGAGATTCTCGACGCCATCGGCGAGGACATGGGCCGGGACTTTGTCGAGCAGGTCCGCGAGGGCTTCGGCATCGACCTCGACTCGGGGCTGCTCTCGAACGTGGGGCCCAAGTGGATCTACTACCAGGCCGACTCGACCGGCGGCGGGGGCCTGCTCTCCAGCGTGTTCCTCGTTGAAATCCGCGACGTTGAAGCGTTCAAGCAGACGCAGGCATCGGCGCTCATCCACGGCAACCAGGCGGGCTCGGCGCTGGGCCGGGGCTACGTCCGCTCGCGGGAGTGGCAGCTCGACGGCAACACCGTCTGGTCGGCGGTCTTCCCGGGCATCCCCGTGCCGATCGAGCCCTCGTGGACGATCGTCGACGGCTGGCTGATCGCCGCCGCCACGCCGATCGGTCTGACCTCGGCGGTCGGGGCGATGAACAGCCCGGAGTCAGTCCTCGACAACCCGCTCTTCCAGCAGGCAATCGGCGACCGCTGGCCGGGCGATCCGGTCGTGCAGGTCAGCTTCATTGACACGCCCCGCATGGCGGCCCGCGGCTACGGCGCGATGAGCCTCGCGGCGTCGGCGCTCGCGAACGCCGCCCGGCAGCCGTTTAATGCCAACGCCGAGCCCGGCACGGTCATGCCCGCCTACAGCGTGTTCACCGACGGCATCCGGCCCACCGGCGGCTTTGTCACCTGGGACGGCGGCGACATGGTCCAGCGCGTCTCGATGGACGCCTCGGCGGTTGTGCAGCTCGCCGCCGCGATCAGCCAGAGCGGCACGTTCCTCGCTCCGCAGCTCATCGCGGCTCAGGCCGGCGTGCTGCTGCCTGCACTCGGAGAAGCCCGTCAGTCGGCGCGGCAGGTGAAGTCTTCGGTTCAGGTCCGCGGTGTCGTGCAAGGGGCCATCATTCTGCATCAGGACAACCCCGATGCCGACATCACGATCGACCACCTGCTCGAAATGGGAGCGATCACCGAGGACATCCTGATCTCGCCCATGGGCACCCCCTGGGACGGCGGCGACAGCATCGTGCTGCGTGAACAGTTCGGCGACCTCGACCTCGGCAGCTTCGACGCCGGGCTGATCGTCGCGATGGATCGCACGATGTACGTCGATGGCTGGGACACCGTCAACATCGGCTTCGCGGACGGAAGTGTGCAGGCCGTGCCGTTCTGGGAGGCCCGCGAGCTGATGAACGAGCCCAAGAACGCCGGCCTCCGCGAGGAGTGGGGGCTCCAGGACTGAGCCCACGCCGGCTCTTCAGACGACGCGGATCGGAGGGTTCGACTCCGCCGACAACCCGATTTCGTTCAGGATCGACCCTAGTTCTCTGGCGTCGATTTCATTGAACGACCCCTCGTCTAAGCTGTCGGCGTCGAGCACGCCCCAGCAGGTGCCGTCAGGATTCATGCAAGGGATCACGAGCTCGCTCGTGTCCTTCGGGTCGCACGCGACGTAGCCATCGCCGAGGTGCTTGACGTGGTTGACGACGAGTGTGGTCTTGGTGGTCGCGCTCTGGCCGCACGCGCCGTGCAGGCCGATTGGCGAGCACGCGGGCTTGTCCCGGCGGGGGCCGAGCAGCATTTCGTCGTCACCAGGATCGAGCGTGTAGAACCCGATCCAGCTGACGCCGGTGGGGGCGAGGTGCTCCCAGAAGACATCCGCCGCTGTTTGCATCCGCTCGTGGCGGGTCATGCCTTCGCGCACAGCATCGCCGAGAACGCTGCGGATGCGTTCGTAGTCGCGATCAGTGCTCGTCATGGCGATCAGAGGGTCGCCGAGGTGTACGGCAGCAGGCCCATGTAGCGGGCACGCTTGATGGCCTGGCTGATCATGGCTTGCTCGCGGGCGGAGGTGCCGAGGCGCTTGCGGCCGTAGATCTTGCCGTTGGGGCTGAGCATCCGGCGGAGCTCTTCAACGTTCTTGTAGTCGACGAACACGTGGCCCGTGGCGGTGGTCTCGGTGACTTTGGGCTTGGGGCCGGGTCCGAAGCGGTTGAATCGGCTCATGGTCTGCTCCTCGTCGCGGTCTGTGTCGGCCGATGCAGCGTGCACCGGCGACGGGAGGGTGCGAATTCGGTCGTGAAGTCTAGGCGGTCGGCGGGCGTCTCAGGCGAACTCGACGTCTTCGGCGTCGTCCGCGGAGCCGGCCGGCGGCTCGTCCGGGTCAAACAACGCATCGGCCGAGGCCCGTCCGCCGCCGATGATCAGAGCGATCAGGCCAAGCGACCCCAGCACGCCGTTCTGGATCAGGTTGCAGGAGCCGACGGCATCCCGGCAGAAGCCCTTCAAGTCGCCGAAGCAGCCGCAATCGGTGATCTCGATCTCGCGGACCATGACCGAATAAATCGCGCCGCAGAACGCCGCGAGCAGGACAATGATCAGCGTCGCGGCTGCCCGCGTCCACAGGCCTGCGAGCAGGAAGAGCCCCGCGACCAGCTCGAGCCAAGGCACCAGAAACACCGAGACCGCGACCAGCGCGTTCTCGCCGTTGTCATCCAGCATGAAGCCCGGTACCTGGAACTTGTCGATCGCCGTCGCGAAGCTCTGCGGGTCGGTGATCTTGTTCAAAGCCGCGATGAAGAAGAGCTGCGCGAGCGCGATCCGCGCGAGCAGTGAGAGCACGCTCTCGAGCTTTGAGGCGTGTGATGCGCCCTGCAACATTGAACCGGAAGAAGCCATTGGCGAGTTACTCCGCGAACGGGTCGGGGCCGGTGGATGTGGGGAGGCCCGCGTCGGCCCAGGTCTGGTAGCCGTCGATAAAGACGTGCGTCTGCTCGAAGCCCCGCAGGTCCTGCAGCAACTCGGCCACGCGGTGCGAGTCGTCGCAGTCGCCGCCTCCGCAGTAGATAACGATCGGCAGGGCCGGGTCGATGACGTCGAGTGCGAACAGCGACGAGTTCGCTTCGAGAGCTGCCGGCGAGATGTTGAGCGCGCCCTCGATGTGGCCTTCCTCGAACTCAGACGAGACGCGGGCGTCGATGAAGGTTGCCAGTTGATTCTCGTGGAGCGCCTTCGTGGTGGGAAGGTCGATCTCAAGTCCGTCGAGCGTGATCGTTCCAGCCGACGCCGCCGGGGCATCCTGCTCGTCGCTGACTTCAGCGGCATCATCCGCCTTTTCGCCCGCTTCGGCGTCTGTCTGAGAGTCCGGGCGGTCGGGAATCGTCAGCGTCGTCACCGGCGGAGGCGCCGGGTCGGCCTTCAGTTGCACCGGCCACTCGGACCAGAGCTGAACGCCCGTACCGACGGCGGAGATCACGAAGATCACGATCACTTTCAGCAGATAGCTGCTCATGGCTTCACCATACTCGCTGCAACAGCGTGCCGCCGATCACCGCGCCCGCACCACGCCCGCGACGTTTGTCGAGATCACCCGCTGGCCCGGTGCGTCGGTGACGACCACCAGCCGGCCACGCACAATGCGCATCGTGTCGCTCACCGTGCCCTTGAATGTGATCGCGTGGCCCACACGGCCATCATCTGCCGAGATCGGCTCGTGCGAGGTCTCGATCAGCTCCTTGTCCGCGTCGCTGAGATCGCTCGTGATAAACAGCACGCGCTCGATGTTGAAAGCGCTGCCCTTGTTGCTGAACACGGTGATCGTGTGCTCGAAGCTTGCGCCCGGCTCGAGCGCACCGAGCCGGACCGCCACCGGCTCGACCCGCACGTCTCCGGCCACGTTCACGACCGTGCGGACTTCCTTCTCGGTCGCGACCGGATCGTTGGTCCGGATCGTCAGCTTGCCGTCGGTCCGCCCGATGGGCGCTTCCGGCGTGAGCGTGATCCGGATCTTGGACTGGCCGACCTCGGTCACTTCTGCGGTGATCGGGTCGTCACGCTGGACAATCTCGTGCCCCAGGATCTCGGTCGTGAACATGTCATCGCGGCTGGCGATGGCTTCGGTCACTTTGAAATCGCGGGTCATGCCGCGGACATTGATCTCGATCGAGGCTTCATCGCCCTGATCGACGTTGCCGAACTGCGCGAGCCCCTCGACAATCACGACACGCTGAATGACGAACGCGTTCACAGGAAGGACCTGGGCCGCGCTCGAGCCTTCCGGCGTGATGCTGATCGTCTTCCGCTGATCGCCCTGCCGGTTCCGCGGGTCGAACCTCACGGTCATCTCGACCGACTCGCCGGGCTGGAGCTCGTACTTCGGCAGCGCCGGCACGGTGCACCCGCAGCTCGCACGGACGCCGCCGTCTTCACGCGAGATCCGCAGGATCTCGTCGCCCGAGTTCGAGAGCATGACGGACTTCTCGACGATCTTCGAATCGTCGATCTGGCCGAAGTCGACCTCCTGGAGCGAGAACTCCAGCTTGGGGCCCGAGGTCTGACCGGCGGCGGAAGCGCCGGCCGCGGCGGCGTCGACCGTCTGTGCGAGGGCGGTCCCGCAGAGGCTGAGCGTAGCGGCGAGTGACAGTGCGGTGAGCGTTCGCATCGGGATCTCCTCCAGCGCGACCGATGAGCGGCCGTGCCCGGCATTCAGACGGTGCAATGAGGCCTGATTGTACGGCGAACGCCCAGCGAGGTTCAGCGTTTTTTGGCCCGATCAGGGCCATCGGTCGCCTTCTGACGCCGGGCCAGTCGCTCTGGCAACACGGCGGCCTCTGGTAAGCAGGCAGACCGTTGCCGATCGATTATCGGGCAAAGTCATCCGCTGTGCCGGTGGCCTCGTGGGCCTCGGCCAGGCGATCGAGCGCGATGGCGTAGGCCGCGGTCCGGAGCGTGATCGACTTCTGCTCGCCAAGGTCCCAGACGGCCCGGAACTCCTTGGCCATCTTGGTCCGCAGCTTCTGGTGAACGTCCTCGAGCTCCCAGTAGAAGCCGGTCTTGTTCTGGGTCCACTCGTAGTAGCTGACCGTGACACCTCCCGCGTTGGCGAGGATGTCTGGGATCGCCACGACGCCCCGATCAGCGAGGGCGTCGTCTGCGTCGTTGGTCAGCGGACCGTTCGCAAGCTCGAGGATGTACTTGGCCTTGACACCCTCTTGGTTGTCCATCGTGATGGTGTTCTCGAGCGCGGCCGGCACGAGCAGGTCGACGTCGAGGTGCAGCAGGTCGTCGCCCGAGATCTCCTTGCCCTGGCCCTGCACGCGGCCCTTGCTGTTCTTGGTCTCGATCAGAGTGGCGACGTCCAGGCCGTTCTCGTCGTAGACACCGCCCCGCGAGTCGCAGGCGGCGACGACCTTGTAGCCGGCGTCGGCGGCGAGATGGGCAAAGTACTGGCCGGCGTTGCCGAAGCCGTGGATCGCGATGGTCGTCTTGGCGCGGTCGAGCGACTTGATCTCGGCGAGCTCCTCGATCTGGTAGAAGCCGCCGCGGGCGGTGGCGTCGTTGCGTCCCAGCGAGCCGCCGAGGGCGATCGGCTTGCCCGTGATCACGCCCGGCTCGCGGTGGCCGACGATGGACGAGTACTCCTCCATCATCCACGCCATGACTGTTGCGTTGGTGTAGACGTCGGGGGCTGGGACATCGACATCGATGCCGACGACGTGGGCGATCGATCGCATGAAGCCCCGGCTGATGCGCTCCATCTCGGCGTGGCTGAGTTCTTTGGGGTTGCAGATCACACCGCCCTTGCCGCCGCCGTAGGGCAGGTTGGCGACGGCGCACTTGATGGTCATCCAGAACGCGAGGGCCATGACCTCCGCGCGTGAGACATCGGGGTGGAAGCGGATGCCACCCTTCGCCGGGCCCCGGGTGTCGTCGTAGCGGCAGCGGTAGCCGGTGAAAACCTTCTCAGAGCCGTCGTCCATGCGGACAGGGAACGAGACCTCGGTCAGTAGCTTGGGCGTGCGGAGCCGGTTCACGGTCTCGGGGTGGGCGTCGGAGTACTCGGCCGATGTGTCGAGGCGTTCGATGGCTTCGGTGAAGACGTTCGATCCGGACATGGTAATGGCTCCTGATCGGCGTTGTATACAGCCGTCGCGGGAGCCTAGACAGCCGCGTGTGCCGGTTCCGGGATTCGGGTTTAGTAATCGGATCCCTGAACGCCGTTGGGCGTGTTGTGGAGCCGGCGTACATCGCCGCGATTGAGAGGGTTTGGCACGCCATCGGCCGCGTCGAGCGGGTTGAGCACATCGGCGTGGCCGTCTGCAAAGGCCATGGGCGTCGCCGCGTCGTAGTGGCCCTCGTCGATCTCGGGCTGTTCGCGGAGATACGCGAGATCGGAGTCGAACAGCATGACCTTGCTCGACGGGCTGCGCACATCGCCGGGCTTGGTCGGCGAAACCAGCGTGCCGTCGCCCGAAGCCGGTGTGTCGCGGGTGCCGGACCAGTTGCGGGGCTTCGCGAAGAACCCGTGCACGAACTCGTAGCTGACCACACCCGTCGCATCCTGATCGCCCAGGATGTCATCGAGCGATTCGAGCGATGTATCCCGCCCCGGCGAGACCCAGGTCGGGAAGCCCTCGTCCCACGGCGTGATGTCGGCGACCAGCGCGGGCCAGAGCGTCGACATGGGCCAGATGTCACTGATCGCAACGATCGCGGTCCCCCGGGGCGCGTACCACTTCATGCTGTACACGTCGTCGGGCACGCCGGCGACGTCGCCGGTGACGCTGCCCGGGAACGGATAGACACTATGCGCACCCGTGTACAGCTCGAAGGTCTGCGCGATCGAGCGTGTGTTAGCAAGGCTCAGGGTCTGCCGCGCGGTCGTCCGGGCGCCGCCTAGCGCCGGCAGGATGATGCCGATCACCAAACCAATGACGGCGATGACCACGAGCAGCTCGACGAGTGTGAAAGCACGCGGCGTGCGTTGCATCAGTTCCCCCCTTCGCGTTCGACTTCGGGCATCGAGTCACGCACCTGCCGAATGGCGGCTAGCACGCGGCGCATCAGTTCGGGTTCGCTCGAATCCATGGTCATGGCCGCCGGCTGCCAGGCCTGTGCGGCGGCGTTGTACCGCAGCGTCAGTTCGATCCGCATGTCCGCCGCGGCGCCCTCGGCACCGTTCGAACGCATCGGGATCTCGACGGTGCGGACGCGGCCTCTCGCCCCGTCCGCGAGAGCATCCGGGAACGTGCTCTCGAACGACGACAGCAACGAGATCACTTCGCGCTCGACCTCGTTGCCGTCGGCGTCCACATCGGTTGTCCGGTTGCGGTTGATGCTCATGTTGCCTAGCGCGCGGGGCTGCTCGTTGGGTGTGGAGACGGTGATCGCCGACGGGTCGGCCGAGGCGTGCTTGAGCACCGTCTGCATCAGGGCATCGAGCACGGGGATCGACGCGTGGTCGTCGCCGCCGAGGGCGACGATGGCCTCGCGAGCGCTGCCCTCGCCGGCGATCGCGGGAGTGAGCAGGCCGACCAGATCCCCGCCGAGCCCGTCGCTCGCGCCGTCGGACGAATCGACGGCTCGGCCGATGGCGTCGGCCAGGTTTCGCGCTTTGTTGGCGTTCCGCACACGCGTGAACTCGTACGACCCGCCGCTCTGATCCTCGACCCAGCCGAAGTCCGCGGGGTCGGGCGACGGCCTGTCGCGACGCGGAGTGGAAGGCACCGAGCCGTCGGCCGTCACGATCTCGGGCTTCTCCTGGTCCGTCCGTTCGCTGCGCGTCGGCAGAACGCCCCGGATCGCGAGCACTACACCGGCGACAGCGAGCGCTCCCGCGAGCAGCAGCTTGATCTGGCCCGAAGCAAAGCCTCTGCGCATCCATCGCGTGGTCATGGCGCATCCCCCTCGTGCATGAACGCGGGGATGCGCTGCGTCGAGACGCCCGTCGTTTGCGTGCAGAAAAAGTCAGGCCGAGACGGCGGCGGCAGGCTGAGACTGCCGAACGAAGTCGGCCGCCCGGTCGAGCACGGCGTGCACTTCGGCGGCGTCGGCGGCGGTCCGGATCGCCTGCTGCAGGGGCTTGGCGGTTTGGTGCCGGCTGTTCAAAGGCTTGACCATCCACGACACCCGCGTGCGGACCTTGTGCAGCGCGTAGTGATCGTCGCGGTACTCGCGCATGCGGTCGAAGTACCGGCGGATTGTCGCAACGATGTCGTCGAGCGTCGGCTGCGGCGGGCACTCGCCCGTGGTTTGCAGGGCCCAGGCGTCGCGGAAGATCCAGGGCCGGGCGAAAGCGCCCCGGCCGATCATCACGCCCGCGCAGCCGGTGTCCCGTATCATCGAGATCGCGTCGTCGGCGGTTTTGACGTCGCCGTTGCCGAGCACGGGGACCGTCCCGTTCGTGTGCGCACCGACGGCCTCGACCACGCGCCGGATGCCGTCGCGCCGGCACTGGCCGCCGAAGCGCATCGCGGTCGTCCGGCCGTGCACGGTGATACCCACGCAGCCGACGTCGGTGAGCTTGCACGCGAGCGTCTCGGCGCAGCGGTCGTCGACGGCCTGCTCGTCCCAGCCGAGCCGCATCTTGGCGGTCAGGGGGATGTGATCTGGCAGCGCACCCCGGATCGCCTCGGCGATGCGGACAGCGCCGGGCACGTCGCACATCAGCTTGCTGCCGCCGTCCTTCTTGACGACCTTGTCGACCGGGCAGCCCATGTTGATGTCGACGACCGTCGCGCCGTGGTCGGCGGCCCAGATCGCGCCCTCGGCCATCAGTTTCGGGTCGGCCCCATAGAGCTGCATGCCGATGGGCTTATCGAACTCGTTGGTGCGGGCGAGGTCGAGCGATTCCTGGTTGCCGCGGAGGAGGCCGTGGGGGCTGAGCAGGTCGGTGCAGGCGAGGCCCACACCGCCGAGTTCGCGGCAGGTGATCCGCCAGGCGAGGTCGCAGTAGCCGGCGATCGGCGCGAGCATGAGGTTGCTCTCAAGGGTGACCGGACCGATTTTGAGCGGAACGCCGAGCATGGCTGATTGTAGAAGCGGTGCAAGACGTGGCCGCGGAAGCGGATAGAGTCGCCGACCGATGTACCAGGCCCTGCTCACACGCCGCTACCTGACCAGCAAGGTCATGCCCCTGCTCGCCTCGGCAGCGGTGATGCTCTGCGTCGCGATGGAGCTGATCACCTGGTCTGTGATGGGCGGGTTTCTGAACCAGCTGATCAACTCGGGCCGGTCGCTGATCGGCGATGTCGAGATCAGCCGACCCAACACAGGCTTTGCCCACTACGAAGAGCTGACCGCGATGCTGGAGGCGGACGACATGATCGTGGCGGCCGCGCCGACGGTCGACGCATACGGGCTCATCTCGCTCGGCGGCGGGCGGACGAGCTTCTGCAACATCAAGGGCATCGAGCCGGATTCGTTCGATGCCGTGACGGGCTACCGCGAGAGCCTGTACTGGAAGCCGCTGGACGAGCCTTTGCCGAAGGACGAGGCCCGCGAGGACCCGCGGTTGGATCCGGATCAGCGGGAGCTATTCGCGGCGTTGGAGGAGTTTGGCAACACGCTCGAAACGCCCGAGCAAGAGGGCTTAACCGCCAAGCCGCTGACGATCCTGGGCTTGGAAGTGTTCAGCAAGCGGGGTCTGCGGACGCCCGCGGGGTTTGTCGCGGAGGACTGGACAACCCAGCGCGAGCTGACGGTGAACGTGCTGCCGACCGACCGCAGCGGGGGCTGGCTGGAACCGACGGCCAGACGGTTCGTCGTTGCCAACGAGTTCGCCAGCGGCGTGTACGAGATCGACTCGCGCACGCTGTATGTGCATCTCGACGAGCTACAGGACATGCTGCGGATGGATGCAGCAGAGAAGGTCGAGCCTGGGCCGGTCGGTATCGTGTACGGCCCCGATGGCGAGCCGATCGGCTTCGAGGCTCAGGACGTCATCGGCGTCGATCCCGCGCGTGTGACCTCGGTCTTGGTGCGGGGCGTGGACGATGCCGACCTGCTTGTTCTGCGGGAACGGGTGAACGAGATCTACAGCGAGTTTGCTGCCAAGCACGACGAGGTGCCGGACGCGCAGTTCATCAACGTGCTGACATGGGAAGACCGGAACGCGACGCTCATCGGCGCGATTAAAAAGGAAACGGCCCTCGTGCTGTTCATCTTCGGCATCATCAGCCTCACCAGCGTGTTCCTCGTGCTCGCGATCTTCTGGAGCATGGTGAGCGAGCGGACCAAAGACGTCGGCATTCTGCGGGCCATCGGCGCGAGCCGGCTTGGCGTGGCCTGGCTCTGGATCCGCTACGGCCTCGCGATCGGCGCGGTCGGCACGACGCTTGGGATCGGCTTGGCGTACGTCGTGATCACCAACATCAACGCGATCCACGACTGGCTCGGCTCGGCTCTGGGCATCTCGATCTGGGACCCGGCCGTGTACTACTTCACGACGATCCCCGAGGACTTTGATGCGACCAAGACCATCATCGTCGCGTCGGCTGGTGTGCTGAGCTGCGTGATCGGCGCGCTCGTGCCCGCGGCAAGGGCCGCACGCATGCACCCCGTAAAGGCGCTGCGCTTCGAATGATCTCGGCGAGCAACATCTCGAAGACCTACAGGCTCGGCCGAGTCGAGGTGCCTGTGTTGCGCGGGGCGTCGATTGAGGCCGAGGCAGGCGAATGGGTCGCGGTGCTCGGCGCATCGGGCTCGGGCAAGAGCACGCTGCTTCATCTCTTAGGCGGCTTAGACCGGCCCGATCGCGGGTCGGGAACGATCCGGTTCGGGGAGACCGATCTCGGCAAACTGGGGGCGGCGGGCCTGGACAAGTTCCGCCGCACTCAGGTCGGCTTCGTGTTCCAGTTCTTCCACCTGCTGCCCGAGCTGACGGTGCTCGAGAACGTGCTGCTGGGTTCGATGGTGGGGCGCGGCCGGCTGGGCTTCCTGCGAGAGCGAGGCGAGCTGACAAAGCGGGCTGAGTCGATCATCGATGTCGTGGGCTTGTCGCATCGGCTGAAGCACAGGCCGGCGGAGTTGTCGGGCGGCGAGCGGCAGCGCGTGGCGATCGCGCGGGCGCTGATGAACGATCCGCCGGTGATCCTCGCGGACGAGCCGACGGGCAACCTTGATCAGAAGACGGGCGGGGGTGTGCTCGATGCGCTCGCCGAGTTGCGACTGGCAACGAGCGACGGGTCGTCCCGGACGATGATCATGGTGACACACGACACCCGCGTGGCCGACCGCGCCGACCGCGTGGTGACCATCGCCGACGGCGTTGTCCAGGCGGGTGCATCGGCCGCGGAAACGCGGTAGGATTTCGTTCGAAGCCATGATCTGTGACGATTCAAAGCCCTATCGTGGCGTTTGGAGCGCCGACCCGTCGTGACCATGCCAGCCTCATCCATCGAAGCCGCCGCCTCGGCCGTCGAACTGGTCGGTCGATCGGGCAAGCCGATCACCGCGAAGGTCAACCGCTTCGGTCAGGGCACGAGGGTGTGCTTCTTGCACGGGCTTGTCGGTTTGAACGAGCACTGGGAACTCGCGGCCCGTTCGATCGCGGAGCGGGCTGACTGCATTCTTTTCCAGCTGCCGCTGCTGCAATTGAAGGGGTCGGACTGCTCCATCGACGGGGTCGTTGAGCTCACGGCGAAGTACCTCCGAGAGCACCTCGACGGGCCGGCGGTGCTCGTGGGTAACTCGTTCGGCGGGCACGTCGCGGTGCGCCTCGCGATCGAGGCTCCGGAGGCCGTGTCGGGTCTCGTGCTTGCCGGTTCGAGCGGCGTGATCGAGAAGACACTGGTCCGCGAAGTCCAGCTCAGGCCGAGCCGGGACTGGCTGGCTGAGCGGCTGAACGAGCTGTTCTACGACGACTCGTTTGTGCGTGATCAGGATCTGGACCGCGCTCACGAAGAGCTCTCGCACCGATCTGGGGCTCGCGCGATGATCAAGCTGAGCCGATCGGCCCGGAAGGACCACGTCGGCGCGCGGCTCGGCATGGTGCGATGCCCGGCGCTGCTTGTCTGGGGTCGGCAGGATGTTGTAACGCCGCCCGAGGCTGCCGAGCAGTTTCACGCGGCACTGCCGAACTCGAAGCTCGTCTGGTTCGACGACTGCGGGCATGTGCCGATGATGGAGAAGTCCGAACAGTTCTCCGCTGAGATGCGGCGTTTCTTGGATGTGATCGACAGCGTAGCGAGTGGGGAGCCGTGATCGATCGGCTCGACCGAGCCCCATTGACCTGGACAGCCGCCGTGGGCATGGTGCTCGAGGCGAGGCTGGCCCTGCGGGCACCCAAGCTCGACAACACCGACTACTGGCGGCAGCACACCGGCACGATCCAGCTCAAGCAGCTGCGGCGGACGCTGGAGACCGTGAAGGACACGCGGCTGGGACGCGAGTTCGGCTTCGCGGGCGTTGTGAAGCACCGCGGCGGCGACATGCTGCGTGCGTACCGCGACGCGATGCCAGTGCGCGACTACGAGGGCTATCGGCAGATGATCGTCGAGGCGCGTGAGCACGGCGAGCGCGATGTGTTCTGGCCCGGTCTCGTCAAGCACTACGCCCAGACGAGCGGCACCACCTCGGGCGATAAGTTCATGCCGCTGACGCAGCGGATGTTCCGCGGGAACTTCCTCGCGAGCCTCGACATCTTCGCGAACCTCATCCGCTGGGGCGTGAGCATCCCCCGGCTGATGTCGGGCAAGAGCCTGTTTCTTGGCGGTTCGTCCGCGGTGCACGAGAACAAGCACGGCGTTGCGACAGGAGACCTCTCGGGTCTGGTGACGCCGCTCATCCGCTGGCCGCTGACCGAGGTGTACTCGCCCGGCCCCGATATCGCGCTCATGGACGACTGGACCGCCAAGATCGACGCGATGGCGCGGCTCACGATCGACCAGGACATCCGCATGATCAGCGGCATGCCGAGCTGGGCGGGCGTGCTGTTCCAGCGCGTGATCGATCTCGCGAGGGAACGTGGACAGGAGGTCATGAGCGTCAACGAGCTCTGGCCCAACGTCTCGCTGTTCGTGCACGGCGGGGTGAAGTACGCCCCGTTCAAGCCGCGGCTTGCCGAGCTTGTCGAGGGCGACTCGGCAGGCGATTTCCCGCTCCGGCTTGAGCTCTACCCGGCGAGCGAGGCGTTCGTCGCGCTGCAGGACGAGCGGGGCGATCCGGGCCTTCGGCTGTGCGCGGATCTCGGGAACTTCTTCGAGTTCGTGCCGATCGAAGAGATCGACAGCGACTCGCCGACCGCGCACGCGGCGTGGGAGGTCGAGAAGGGCCAGCGGTACGTCGTGGTCCTGACGACCTGCGCGGGGCTGTGCCGGTACGTGCTTGGTGATGTTGTCGAATTCGACACGATCCCGGGCGACCTCAACGGCAAGGGGGGCGAGGGCCCGTGCCGGCTGCGGATCGTGGGTCGGCACCGGCTGTTCATCAACGCGTTCGGTGAGAATCTGATCGTCGAGCACATTGAGAACGCCGTCGCCGAGGCCGCGGAAGCACTGGGGGCGCGGATCGGCGAGTTCACGGCCGCGCCGGTGTACCCGACCGAGACCAGCCGGGCCGGGCTAGAACTCGCGATCGAGGCCGACCTGCCGGGCGACCAGCCCGGGCGATTCCAGGAGGCTTTCGATGCGTCGCTGAAGCGCCAGAACGTGGACTACACGACCAAGCGGAAGGACTCACTGGGAATGGCGCCGCCGACGATCTCGACGCTGCCGACGGGCACGTTTCACCGTTGGATGGACAGCCGGGGCAAGCTGGGCGGGCAGCACAAGTGTCCCCGGTGCGCGAACCACCGCGACTTCATCGAAGGCGTGCTCGCGGCCGCCGATCCGGTGGGGGCCTGACGCCGATGGCGCAGCGGGCCGAGGGGTCTCCCGATCAGCAGACGATCCGCCGGCTCGAGCGCGACCTCGAGACGGTGTCACGGATCAGCCGGGAGCAGCAGGCGGAGATCAGGCTTCTCCGGCACCGGCTCGACCAGCTCCGCGCGAGCCGGTGGCGCAGGCTGGGCCAGCGGCTCGGCCTGGCGATGACGCTGCCGTGGGAAAGGCCAGAGCGTTGAGTCCGATTTCGGGCTTCATGTGCTGCGGCGAGTCGGCCGAACTACAGTCATGACCATGATGCTGGCGTTTATCGATATCGCGCGAGATTTCATCCACGGCTTTATGTCGACGCAGCTGTTCGTGTCGGTGCACGTGCTGCTGATCGTCGTTCACGTGATGCTCGGCGCCGTCGCGTACTGCACCTACGGCGAGCGGAAGGTGTCCGCCTACATCCAGGACCGCGTCGGCCCGAACCGCACAGGCTTTGACTTCGGGCTGCCGTTCCTGAAGTTCTTCAAGGGCGCGCTCGGCCTGGGCCAGCCTCTCGCGGACGGCATCAAGTTTCTGCTCAAAGAGGACTACACGCCGCCGCGTGCGGACAAGGTCCTGTTCACACTCGCACCCGCGGTGGTGGTCATCCCCGCGCTGCTCGGGTTCGTTGTCCTGCCCTGGGGCGGGTACTTCGATTTCCCGCCCATCGGCGACATCCCCTTGATCGGTCCGATCGGCGAGTGGTTGTTCGGCCCGATCGGCGGTGAGCGTGTCGTCGTCGCCGGTCTCGATGCAAACGTCGGCATCATCTACCTGCTTGCGATCGCCTCGCTCGGCGTGTACGGCGTCGTTCTGGGCGGCTGGGCCTCGAACAACAAGTACTCGTTCCTCGGCGGCCTGCGGGCGACTGCCCAGATGGTCAGCTACGAGATCCCGCTGGGCCTGTCGCTCATGGCTGCTCTCCTGATCACTGGCACGATCATGCCCATGGGCATCATCAACTACCAGCAAGAGAACGGGTGGCTTCTGTTCAGCCAGCCGATCGCGGCGGTGCTGTT
The DNA here is from genome assembly GCA_039822905.1 of Planctomycetota bacterium. Lineage (GTDB taxonomy): Bacteria > Planctomycetota > Phycisphaerae > Phycisphaerales > UBA1924 > JANQQZ01. The sequence continues at coordinate 10,134 of JBCBMF010000015.1, read as the reverse complement.
CTTCATCGCGATTCTCGCCGAGGCGAACCGGGCCCCGTTCGACAACGCCGAAGCCGAGCAGGAACTGGTGGGCGGGTACAACACCGAGTACGCCTCGATGCGGTACGCCCTGTTTTTCCTGGCCGAGTACATGCACATGGTGACGAGCTGCGCGTTCTTCGCGCTGCTGTTTCTGGGCGGCTTCGGGCTCTACGGGCTGCCGTTCACGGGCGTTGAAGATACGGGCATCCTCGCGGTGCTCGTCAAGTTCGGCGTGTTCTTCGGCAAGGCGCTGCTGCTGGTCATCTTCATGATGTTCATCCGCTGGACGCTGCCGCGGATGCGATATGACCAGGTGATGTTCCTTGGCTGGCAGAGCATGATCCCGCTGTCGCTCAGCGTCGTCGTCATGACCGCTGTGATGGTGTTTTATGGCCTCACGGCGTGGTGGCAGCTGCTGGCCGCGAATGTCGTCCTCGGCGGCGCGCTGCTGCTGATCCAGCCGCTGCTGCCAAAGCAGCCCTTGAACCAGAAGCTGAAGCTGTACGGATCACGCTTCAACCCGATGGAAGGCGAGCGTGTCACACACGCCGCGCCCGCGGGGATGTCGCGCGAGGACCGCCCCTACGAGGGGACCGCTCCCGCCTGAGACGATCTTCCGCTTTCCGTTACTGGCGGCTGCTCAGTTCGCCCGGCCGATCGATCACCACGCTGATCGGCAGGATGAAGCTCCGGCCGGCGAAGGCGAGCGTCTGGCCGCTGACAGTCGCGGTCATCGAATCCCCGTGGGTTTCCAGTGTTTTCTCGATGTTCTCGAGCAGCGCGCACGGCGCGATCACGAGCGGGGCGTCGAGCGGCACACCCTGTTCGGCGCCGACGCTGTCGTTGTCGAACGCGATGGCAAGCTCGCCCGCATCGAGGCGAACGAAGCGGCCCCGCCGGCGCGAGATCATCCTTCCTTCGGCGACCGGCGCGAGCGCCGCCTCGTCGCCGACGCCGATGCCGGCGATCACGGCACGGACGCCCGTCCGCTCGGCCTCGAGATCGTCGATCAGCGATTCGACGGCACCGCTGAGGTAGTCCCCCGTGTCGAGTGCTTTGCGGTCGTCCTGATCATCGGCTGCGTCGGTATCGATCGGATCAGCCTTGCTGCTCGTGGCCCCGTCACTGATCGCCGTGACTAGCAGATAGTTCTGCTTGTAGAACAGCGTGACACGCCCCGTGAGTCGAACCTCGGCCGACAGGGTGTTCTGGCCCACGACCCGCTGCAGGCGGCCCAGGATCTGGCTCGGAAGAACGATCATCGGCCGGATCTGTTCGCCGTCGTCATCCGGGGCGGGTGTGAAGATCCACGCACCCGATGTCGACGCCTGGACTTCGCCGGCCTGGTCGACCAGGAAGCTGCCATCGGACAGGAGCCGCCCGGGACCGGCCGCGGCACCCGGTCGGTGCGGCCTCGAAGGCTCGAACCGCGGCGATTCGGCGGGCAGCGCGGCCTCGGGCATCGAGACATCGTCGGACAGCAGCTCTGCGCCGCGCCGCGACACGCTCTCGCCCGTAAGCTCTGGATCGGTGCCGGGGTCCTGCAACGCACCGGCCGAGCCCGCGGCGATCAGGCTCAATGTGATGATCGCCTGCAACGGTCCGGTCTGCATCATCGCCTCCGTGCGCGGACGCCGCAGCCAATGGGGACTGCCGCGGGCCTAGTGTATTGTTCGGCTGGCGGGCAGGGGCTCCGCCAGCAGACAACCGGCCGCGTACCCAAGTGGACTAAGGGAACGGATTGCAAATCCGTCATTCGTGGGTTCGAATCCCACCGCGGCCTCTTCGTTCGTGTGCGGCAAGGCCTGCTCCGGTCGGCTACGCTGACCGCTCTCCGCGACCCGCATGAACGACACCATGATCGCCATCTCGCTCGTATTCGCCCTCGGCGCGCTCGCTCAATGGGTGGCGACCCGGATCCGGATCCCTTCGATTCTTCTTCTGCTTGCGACCGGCCTGCTTGCCGGGCCCGGCATGCGGTACTTCTTTCCTGAGTCCGGGCTGTCGATCGAGCCGGACAAGCTCATCGGCGATCTGCTCACGCCGCTGGCCGCGATCTCGGTGGGGCTGATCCTGTATGAGGGCGGCCTCACGCTGCGGTTCAGCGAGCTCAAGACGGGCGCCAAGGTCGTTCGCAACCTCGTATCGATCGGTGCCGCCGTGACCGCAGTGCTCGCATCGATCGGGGCCGCGACGATTCTGGACCTGCCCTGGGGCATCGCCGCCGTCTTCGGCGCGATCCTGACCGTAAGCGGGCCGACGGTGGTGCTGCCGCTGGTTCGGCACGTTCGGCCGCGCGGTGCAACGGGTCCGATCCTGCGCTGGGAAGGCATCGTCATCGACCCGATCGGCGCGTTGCTCGCGGTGCTGGTGTTTGAAGCGGTGAAGTCTGGCGGAGGCACCGCGGCTGTGCAGGATATTTTCTACGGCGTGCTCTACACGCTCGTGGTCGGCGGCGGGCTCGGCATGCTCGCCGGCTGGCTTATGGCGACCGGCATCCGCAACTACCTCATCCCCGACGAGCTCCAGAATCAGATTTCGCTGGCCATCGCCGTGCTCGCGTTCGCGGTGTCCGATGCCGTCCAGAAAGAGTCCGGCCTGCTTGCGACGACCGTCATGGGCATGTACCTCGCCAACCAGCGGTCGGCGAGCGTCGAGCACATCCTCGAGTTCAAGGAAAACCTGCGTGTGCTCCTGATCTCGACGCTGTTCGTCCTGCTCGCGTCGAGGCTCACGGTCGACGACATCTCCCAGCTCGGGCTCTCCGCGGTGGTGTTCGTTGCGTTCCTCGTGCTGGTCGTTCGGCCGGCCTCGGTCGCCGCTTCGACCATCGGTTCACGGCTGAACTTCAGGGAACGCGTGTTCCTTTCGTGCGTTGCGCCTCGGGGCATCGTCGCCGCCGCGATTGCGCCCGTTCTTGCGGTGGACCTTATCCCCGTGTACCCCGAGGCCGAGCGCCTTGTGCCGCTGATGTTCGCGGTCATCATCGGCACGGTCGTCGTGTACGGGCTTGCGGGTCCGGTCGCCGCGCGTCTGCTCAAGCTCAGCGACACAAACCCGCAGGGCGTCATGATCGTGGGCGGCCAGCCCTGGGCCCGCGCGATCGGTGTCGCGCTCAACGAACTCGACATCCGCGCGCTGCTCGTCGACAGCAACTACCAGAACACCGCGGCCGCGTGGATGGACGGTGTGCCGGCGTACAACGGCAACATTCTGACCGAATCCGCCGCCCAACAGATGGAGCTGACGGGCATCGGCCGCATGATCGCGCTCACACCCAACGACCAGGTCAACACGCTCGCCGCGCAGCGCATGGCGAGGTTCTTCGAACGCGTCGGCGTGTACCAGCTCGCCCCAAAGGTCCGCGGCGACGACGGCGAGATGCCCGAGCTCGGCGGCCGATTACTCGGCGATGAGAGCGTCACGTTCAGCAGGCTCGCGGCGCTGTGGGCACGCAAGGGCGGCATTCTGGTCACGCCGCTCTCGTCCGCGTACACACTCGACGCGTTCCTTGAGGACAACGGTGACGATGCCGTGCCGCTGTTTCAGCTGTCCGCCTCGGGCAAGCTGACCGTTCTCTCTCCCGCGCAGACGCCGCCCTCACCCAAGGGTGCGAAGCTCATCAGCATTGCGGCCAATGCGGAGATCGCACGTGCGATGCAGGAGGCTCGGAGCATGCTCGAGGTCGAGGAGCTCCCGGATGAATCGAACGGCGACTGATCGCTGTGACCACGGCGTGTCGTCGAGCGTTCCGCGGCGGAACTACGATCGTCCGAACACGGAGGACGCATGGCCGACCATCTCCAGATCGATTCGATGACGCCGGAGGATGCGCAGCGCGCAGCCGACGCGTTCCGCAAGGACTACCTCGCCGTGCGCGAGCAGGTCGGCCGCGTGGTTGTCGGGAACCAGTCGATCATCGACGGCGTTCTGGTCTGCCTGTTCACGGGCGGCCACGCGCTGCTCGAGGGCGTGCCGGGCATCGGAAAGACCCTGCTCATCCGCTCGCTCGCCGAAGCCCTCCGGCTCGACTTCAGCCGCATCCAGTTCACGCCCGACCTCATGCCGGCCGACATCACCGGGACAACGGTCGTCACCGAGGTCGAGCAGCCCGGCGGCGGCGTGCGGCGGGAGTTCTCGTTCGAGAAGGGCCCGGTCTTCGCACAGATCCTGCTCGCCGACGAGATCAACCGCGCGACGCCCAAGACGCAGTCGGCCCTGCTCGAGGCGATGCAGGAGCGGAGTGTCACCGTCGGCGACGAGACGCACATCCTGCCCAGGCCCTTCTTCGTGATGGCGACCCAGAACCCCATCGAGCAGGAGGGCACGTACCCGCTGCCCGAGGCGCAGCTCGACCGGTTCTTCTTCAAGCTCCAGGTCGGCTACTCGTCGCGGGAAGAAATGGCGGAGATCCTTCGGCGGACAACGCGGGCCGAGTCGCCCGAGATCACGCCGGTCGTCGATGCTGAGACAATCGTGCGGCACCAGCAGCTCGTCCGCCGTGTCGCGATCGCGGATCATGTCCAGGACTTTGCGGTGCGCATGGTGCTCGCGACGCACCCCGGCGGTGATTTCGCGACGCCGATGGTCACGAAGTATGTGGGCGTCGGTGCATCGCCTCGCGCTGCGCAATCGCTGGTGCTGGCCGCAAAGTGTCGTGCGCTCGTCGCGAACAGGCCGGCGGTATCGATCGAGGATCTGCAGAAGGTCGCCAAGCCGGCGTTGAGACACCGCGTGCTGACGAACTTCGAAGCCGACGCCGACGGCGTCGAGGCCGATGCGATCATCGACAACATCGTCCAGACCCTGCCGGCCGAGGCGGGCTCGGTCGCGGCGAGTTGATTCGTCATGCGGCCGTCCGCTCTTGCTCGATGCGTGTGCCTCCTCGCGCTTGCGCTTGTGGCGGCTGGCTGCTCGACGCCTGCTGAAGACGCGCCGCGGCAGCCGCCGTTCGGTCCAGTTCCTGATGTCAGCGACCCTCGCTTCGGCGTCTTCGTGCCGAACCGCGTTGATGCGGTGCTCGGCGAGCGGATGGTCATTCCGGTGGACCTCGCAGGCGACTTCCGGCCGGCGGATGTCGGCACCGTGCGGCTAGACGATGGCCGGAACCTCGCGACTGATCTGGTGTGGCTCCGGCGTGCGTTGCAATCGTCGGTCGGTCCGCGGACGTGGCTGCCGCGCACCGGCCGGGTCGAGGCGGTTCGTCCCGGCGAGCAGGGCGCGGGCGTCGGCGAGGGGCGTTGGGTCATCGTTCTCGATCCGCCGATCGACGCGGTCGGCCAGGGCGTCTGGCTCGCAGGCCGCCGCGTGCCGGTTAACTGGCTCCCCGATCCGCGCGAGACGGCGATGCGTGTGCCTCGCGAGGCGTGGTCCAGCCCGCTGCCGGCGGGGATCGGTCGGTCAGCGGCGTTGCAGCGCCATCTCGATCCGATCCGAGCTGTGCCCGCGCGGCGATGGCGTGCGAGCTTTGTCACGGGCGACCTGCTGCCGCGCGAGCAGCAACCGATCGTCGACGCCGATGGCTCGTTCCGCCGGACCGACGCGGACGGTGCGTCCCGTGGCCCGGCTCGGTTCGCCGACGATGCGCTCGACGCGATCGCGAGCTTTACCGAAGCGCGGTGGATCATCGGCCTCGCGCGGCTGTACGAGGCGAACGCCGATCTCAATCTCGCCGTCCGACGCCGACTCGCGAGCGTTGTGGATTTCGGTGACGGCTCGATCGCGCCCGCCTGGTCAAGCGATGCCGACATGGTCGGCCAGCTCATCGACGACCTCACCGATCAGACGCTCGCGCCGCGTGAGCGGTCGCGTCGCGCGCAGCAATGGCTCACCGAGCAGCCGACGGGCGTCGCGTGGATACTCAGCGACGCGGGCCGGTCTTTCGCCGCGGGCGAGCCGCTCACGACGGTTGGGTTGCTCAACGCGACCTGGGAACCCGTGTTCGCAGCGGTGGAGGCATGGTCAGCGAGCGACGGCGAACTCCTCGAGCCGCTGCCGCCGCTGTCTGTGCGCGCTGAGGATGTATCCAGCCGACCCGATGCCGCGAGCCGTGCAGCCGTTGTTGCAGCCGTCGGGGAAGACGAGTTCCAGCTGCTCGCGAGCGCAGCCGATGCCGCCGCTCGACCGCCGGGTTTCCGTGTGCCGGGATTGCTGCTCGATCTCACGTTGGACGAGCTTCTGAGCGGACGCCGAACGTTCGGGCGTCGCGACTCGACGAGCGCCCTGCTGTACCTCGACCACCGGGAACAGTGGATCCTGTACGTCGAGTGCCGCACGGAAGGCCGCGTGCCCTCAGACGAAGACGCGATCACCGTCACGCTGGGTGCGGTCGGCTCGCGGGTCGAAGCGGATGTGGTTGCGAGCGCCGACGGGATCGTCGGGCTGCGCGATAGCGGAGTCGGCGCAAGCCTTGACCAGCCGCTCGACGCAGAGATCGCTCGCTACGAAGGCGGCTGGTCGCTGAGGCTCACGATCCCCGAGCGGTTCATCGAAGACGGCCGGGCGTTCAGGTTCGGTTTGCAGCGTCGGACCGACCTCGGCGTCCGGTCGGCCTGGCCCCGCGCGATGCTGCCGTGGCAGCTGTCCGCGCCGCGCGCGGCGGTCGATCTGTCGCGATGGGACGGCTGAGCCTCAGTCAGCCCAGGGCGCCGCGTGGGCATCGGTCATCGATGCCATCGCCATGTGGTACAGGTCGGTATTGTCGATGCGCATCGGCATCGCTTCGCTCCCGGGTCCGAACGCCGTGACCTCGACCAGATCCGACGTGTGGTTCGGGCTCAAAAACGCCACGCCGAAGTGGTTCGCAAGCACTGAGCCGATCGCGGCCTCTTTGCTATTCGCAAGATCGAAAGGATCGATCGGCGCATCCTCAACGAATCGACGCCGCAGGAGCGAGACCTCTTCCGATGTGAGCTCGACCGGCGCTGCCTCTTGGATCGATTCGATCAGGGACTCGAAAGTCCCGCGTTTCGCGGCGGCCTCGAAGATCCACTCGAAGCTGTGCCTCGCTTCAGCCAGCCGCTCGAAGCTCGCTACACCTCGCTCGCCATAGAACGTCAGCCCGGGGTTCGCGTTTCCGTGGTCGGTCGTTACGACGACGAGCGTGTCTTCTCGATCGGCCGACCACTCCGCGACGACGCCAACTGCGTTATCGAAGGCGATCTGGTCGGCGATAAGGCTCGCCGCATCGTTGGCGTGGGCCGCGTGATCGACCCGACCGCCCTCGACCTGCAGAACGAAGCCTTCTGGTGCCTTCTCCAGCCGACCGAGCGCCGAACGGGTCATCTCCGCGAGGCTCGGCTGCGTCTCGGGGCGATCGATCTCGTAGCGCATGTGATCGTGATCGAAGAGACCGAGCAGCCTTCCGCCCGTGCCGCTGCTCTCGATCAGGTCCGACCTCGATCGAATGATGTGCGGGACGCCGTCGGCACCACGCTCCCCGGCCTCCAGAAGCGGCCCGAAGTGCTTCGCGCCTCCACCGAGCACGACGTCAACGCCGCGACCGATGATCTGACGCGCGATCTCGCTCTCCATGGCTCGCTTCGGCGCGTTCGCGATGAACGACGCGGGCGTCGCGTGCGTCACGCGCGTCGTTGTCACAAGCCCCGTGGCCTTGCCGAGCCGCTTTGCGCTGACGAGGATCGGCTCGGGCGTTCGACTGTCGGGGGTGAAGTTGATCGCGCCGTTGTTGATGTGCTCACCGACGCCCCACGCCGAGCCGGCCGCAGCGGAGTCCGTCACCCAGCCGTCCGCCGAGTAGGTCGTGCACATCGCGCGTCGCACGCCGGGCCTCGCCCACAGCCGCGACCAATTCGACGGGCCCTCGCCCTGCACGTCCAGCATCATCTCCCCGAGCGTGAACGTGCCGGTGCTCATGCCATCGACGACGACGAAGATCACGTTCTTTGCGAGCGGCCGCTTGGTCGAAGTCACACTCGGCCGCGCGTGCGAGATCGACGCCGGCAACGCCGCCGACGCGATACCCGCGGCTCCGAGACCGAGCACACCCCGCCGCCCGATCGAGTCTCGTTCTCTCGACATCACGCGCTCCCGCTGCCTGTGGCTGACCCAACTCAGACCCGCGACTTCGCGGTGAAAACGAGCCAGTCGATCGTCAGAAGCACGGTCGCGGCGAGCACGAGCCACGACCAGATCTCGCGGCGGCCCTCGGCGTCACGAACCGATGCGAGCGGCCGACCTCCGATCGAGACCGTCTCCGACACGGCGATCGACGATTCCTCCGCGTTGAGCACATTGACCCCAACGATGGGATCGCCGCTTGATGCAGCGTACTCGCCGACACGCGAGACGGCCTCGAAAGCGGCGAGCCGGGTCGTTCCGCCGCCCTCGGGCTCGAGCCAGCGGCCCTGAATCGCGACGGGCCCGGTGAGAACCGGCGGGCCGTCCATCGGAACACGGATCCTCGGCGATGTGCCGGCGGCGACCGATCCGCTCGACGCCTCGCTCGGTGCGGCGAGCGATTCGATCGCCTGCGCAACGAACAACGCGAAGCTGATCTCGATCGGCCACGTGCTCTCGGCGGCCTTAAACGCCAACCCGATCCGCCGTGTCCACCCGTCGGTGACGTCGATCACGATCGGCCCGGCCCGCCCGCGGGCCAGTTCGTCGTCGCGCGAGACGGAACCGCCAAACCACAAAGGCTTTGCGATCGAGACCCCGTCGAGCGACAGCCCACGCATCGCGGCCGCGCCCCGGTCCCACCGCACGAACCGGTCGGCCGAAATCGACTCCGACGATTCGAGCATGTGCTCCCCGATCGGCAGCCCGAACGACAGCGTGGGCACCGGGATGCGCGACGGCGAGCCGACGCGATCGAGCACGACCAAGTCGATGCCGTCGAGGCCCTCCGGATCGGTAAGCACCTCTTCCAGCCCCGCCTCGCCGACCGATCGCACGGTGATCCAGTCGATCGCTTCGAGCACGTCGCCGACGACCCACGCGACGCTGTCGCGCGGCGTGACGTGCAGCACGCGGCGTTGTGAAGATTCGGGCAAGATCATCACTACGGTGTTATCAGCCGCCAAGGCGTCTTCGTGACGCATGCCGATCCGCAGCCTCCGTGCGTCGCCGGGCGTCAGCGCAACGGTCAGCGTTCGGCTGCCGGGCTCGCCTTGGGAGGCGCCGGGCACGGTGACGCTCGTGCGCTCGGCGACCGCGCCGTCGAGCTCGACCGTGAGCGCGACCGCTGTGTCTTGTGGTGACGCCGACTGAAGCCGGACGAAGATGTTGAGCCGGGCGGGGTCGGCAAAATCGCGGGTCGCAGTCGCCGCGACGATGCCGATGTTGTCGAGCACCGGCGGCGCGTCGGTGTTTGAGACAGGCCCGACACGCAGCAGCACGGGCTCGCCCGGCACGGCCTCACCGACGGAGGCCGGTCCGCCGTCCGCGACGAGAACGACGCGCGGCGGTGCTGCATCGTCACCCTCGCCCGCGGGCACCGCCAACGCCGACACAAGCTCGAGCGCCGCCGCGAGGTCGCCCGGCTCATCGGTCGGTTCGATCGCCCGTATCGCGCGCTTCGCGGCGTTGTGATCGGTCGACATGCCGGTCAGCGTCGTCGGCTCGGCGGCGAACGACACGACCTGCACGGCCGCGCCGCCTGCGAGGTCATCAACCAGCTCGATCGCTCGACGCTTCGCTTCGTCGAGGCGCGACGCGTCGGTCGGGCTGTCGGTTGCGCTCATCGATGCCGAGGTGTCGATCAGCACCAGCACCCGCTCGTCGAGCAGGCCGCCGCCCGGGATTGTGGGCCGACCGAGCGCAAGCGCGAGGCACGCCAGCGCGAGCATCTGGATGAAGAGCAGCCACGACGCCCGGAGCCAGCGGAACGGCTCGTTGACCTGCAGGTCGTCGACCGCCCGCTCCCACAGCATGGTCGAGCTGATCCGCAGCCGCTTGCGACGCAGCTTGAGGAAGTACAGCAGCAGCAGCAGCGGGGCGGCGATCGCGGCGGCCGCCACTGCGTTCCAAGGCGTGAGAAGGCTCAAGGCTCACACCCCGGGGCCCGAAACCCCTCGCCGATGATGAACATCTCGCGCGACGCATCACGCGTCGCCTTGGGCTTCAGGCCCTTTGCCGCACGGAAGATCTGCT
>JBCBMF010000014.1:0-26364 GCA_039822905.1 Planctomycetota bacterium | reverse complement strand
GTCGTGCCCAACATGCACTACTTCTGGCTGCTCGACGCGGTGACACAAAACCGGGTGGTCCCGAGCGAGCACCTGGTCCGAATAGCCGTCTACAGCGCGCTTCAGATCGGCGTCTTCCTCAGTCTCGCGGTCATTCTCTTCCAACGCCGCGACGTCGGCTGATACACTCCCGCCACTCTTTCGGAGATTCAGCGCATGGCACAGGACAGCTCAAAGACGGTCAAGATCGTGATCATCGTGCTCTGCCTCGCCGGCGCGGCGGCGGGCCTGTACTTCGCCTTCGCCCCAAGCGGCGGGCCCGTCATCCCCGAGAGTTCGAACGAGCCCGTAACTCCGCAGGACCAGGGCCTCGGCGACATCACCGAGGAAGAACTCGAGGCCGTCACTTCGGGCGCGTGAAGCTCCGCGCAGCGCGATCGAATGCTCTCAGGCAAACGATCTAGATCGGCTGGCCGACGGAACGCAGCACGTCGTTGTAGATGCCGATCACCCGCTGCGCTGCGCCGTCCCACGTGAGGCCGCGCAGCTCCATCGGCCCGTGCTGCCGGAGCGTCTGGCTCAGCGGCGGGTGACGCAGCACGGCGATGATCTTGTTGGCCATCTCGTCCGTGTCCCAGAAATCAACCTTGAGCGCGTGCGTCAGCACCTCGCTCACGCCCGACTGCTTGCTGATGATCACGGGCACGTCGTTCTTCATCGCTTCGAGCGGCGCGATGCCGAACGGCTCTGAAACGCTGGGCATGACGTAGCAGTCCGCCATTTGGAACACACGGTCGACGTCCTTGCCCCGCAAGAACCCCGTGAAAAGCACCTTGTGCCCGATGCCGAGCGCGGCCGCCTCTTCGATCATCCGCATCGCCATGTCGCCCGAGCCGGCGACGACGAATTTGACGTGCTCGTAGCGATCGAGCACGCGCCGGGCCGCACGGACGAAGTACTCCGGCCCCTTCTGCATCGTGATCCGGCCCAGGAACAGCACGATCTTGTCGGTGCTCTCGATCTGCGATCCCGGCGCCGGCTGCTGGTCATCGCGTTCGACGCCGTTGTACACCACGTCGATCTTGTCGGGGTTGATCCCGTACCGCTCGACACAGATCGACTTGGTCAGACGGCTGACCGCGACCACACGAACCGCCGCGTGCATGCCCCGCCGTTCGATGTCGTACACGCGCTGGTTGATGTTCTCGCCCGAGCGATCGAACTCGGTCGAGTGGATGTGCGCGACCATCGGCCGGCTGCTCACCCGGGACACCGCCATGCCCGCCGGGTAGGTCATCCAATCGTGGGCATGAATCACGTCGAACTGCTCGGCCCCAGCGAAGCGGACGAGCATCTGGGCGTACGTCTCGCAGTCCCGCTGCATGTCGCCCGAATAGTGATGCCCGCCCACGCGCTCCGCGTGGCCGTGCGACCCCGCCGACACACCCGCCGCGTGCAGCGCCTCGGTCTCGCGGGGCGTCGCACCGGCCGCCGCCACGCCGGCAGCAGCCGGACCGGCCGACGCCGCCATCGGATCCACGAACCCCGGGTACGGGCTCGAGAACCCGGCCGGGATGCCGACGAATCGCGCACGTTCAAAGCCCTCGATCGGGCCCTCGACCACCGGAAACGACCCGTCGGCGGCCGGCGCCCCCCCGGGATCGGGCTTCGCGGTCATCGTGGCCTGCTGGATCACGTTGGGCCCGACCACCCGCACGCGGCTCCCAGACCACCCGTCGGCAGACCGCGGCAGGACGAACAGCACGTCCTGGCCCAGACGATCGAGCGCACGCGTGAGGCCGTGGCACGCGGTCCCGAGGCCCCCAGCGATAAACGGCGGGAACTCCCACCCGAGCATCAACACGCGCATCGCGCTCTCCCGTTCAAACCCCGGCATGGCAGAACACTTCGCCGGTCAACGCCAAGATTATCAGGCCTTTACCCCAAAGCCCACTATGCGACCTCCTTCGTGTTGAACGTGAACCGGCAGCCGTTCGGTCGCCGGTCAAGAGCGCACGCTTTGCGCCCTCGAAATCTGCGATCGGCGGCGTATAGTCGTGCGGAGCCCATGCTCACCGCGCTGCCCAGGTGGCGGAATTGGCAGACGCGCCACCTTGAGGTGGTGGTCCTGGCAACAGGGTGGAGGTTCGAGTCCTCTCCTGGGCACTTTCGAGGCCGACCCACTCAACACGGGTCGGCCTTTCTTTATTTTCACCCGCATCCCACGAAGCCCCGAACCGGTGGCCGAGGCCACGTTGCGTGAGACCCCCGAGCTTCCGCTCAGGTGACACGCCGGTCTGCTCGATATCTCCGGCGTGACGGAGCCCAAAGCGCCAATACGAGTCCTGATCGTCGATGACTCCGCGTTCATGCGTCGGGCGCTGTCCACGATCATCGAGTCCGATGCGAGCCTGGAACTTGTCGGCACCGCCTTCAACGGGCGGAACGGCCTCGAGAAGATCGAGAAGCTCAAGCCGGATGTCGTCACGCTTGATATCGAAATGCCGGTGCTCAACGGCATCGGCGCGCTCAAGGAGCTGATGGCGTCGCACGACCACCCGCCCGCCGTGCTGATGTGCTCCAGCCTGACCACGGCCGGCAGCGACATGGCGCTCGAGGCCCTCCAGCACGGCGCCGCCGACATCATCGCCAAGCCGACCACCGCCGCCGGCGTGCACCAGAGCCCTGACGCCAAGCTGATGCTCGCCAAGATCCTGGGCCTGGCCGCGAACCGGGGCCGACTCAGCAGGCTCGCGCGTGCCCGAGCCTCACGAACGGACGCCGCCAATACAGGCGCGAAGCAGCGAACCGAAAGGTCATCGCGCGGCATCATGCCGCGACTCGTAACGCCCAGCTGCGTCGTCATCGGCTCTTCAACCGGGGGCCCGCCGGCACTCGAGAGCATGCTCGCACATGTTCCAGCTGAGTGCGGCTTCCCGATCATCATCGCTCAGCACATGCCGCCGATGTTCACGCAGAGCCTCGCGTCGCGCCTCGACGCCCAGTGCGACATCAAGGTCGTCCACGCCGAAACCGGCATGCCTTTGCTGCCCGGAACGGCGTACGTTGCCCAGGGCGGACGCCACCTGCGTGTCGCGCGTGTCGGGGCCGGTCGCACGCGACTCGAAGTCGTCGCCGAACCGGCGGAAGCGTTGTACAAGCCCAGTGTCAACGTACTGTTCGAGTCGGCCGCAAAAGTCTTCGGCGGCGGCACCCTCGGTGTCATGCTCACGGGCATGGGCGACGACGGGCTTGAAGGCGCCCGTGCGCTCGTGGCCGCGGGCGGCACGCTGCTCGGCCAGAATGAAGACTCGAGCGTCGTCTATGGCATGCCACGCGCGGTCCACGAGGCGAAGCTCGTCGAGTGGCAGTCCGACCCGATCGGCCTCGGCAAGGGCATCGCCCAGCTGAGGAGTCCATCTGCCAACCGCACCGAGAGCGGCAGCGCCGCCTGACGGCGCGGAACTCACACCCCCTCTTTGGTGTGTCTTATTTGGCGTGGCATGGGTGTATCGCGCCCGAAGCCCGGATCGGGCGTGCATCCAATTTCCAACCTGTCGCCGCCATCGAACTTGAGAACCCGCTCAGACCGGCCGATGCCATCACCGCATGCAGGTGCATGACCACCCGGGAGATCCTCGATGCAGGACAACACGACCACCGCAAGCAACACGGCAGACACCGAAGGCGGCTCGCCGCACGGCGGAAAACAGCTCCAGCTTGTGACCTTCGAGGTGTCGAGCGAGGAGTTCGCCGTCGACATCCTCGCGGTGCAAGAGATCAACCGGATGATGGAGCTCACCCGCGTTCCCGCGAGCCCGCCGGCGGTCGAGGGGGTCATCAACCTACGCGGCAAGATTATCCCGGTGCTCGACCTCCGCAAGCGTTTCGGGATGAACGCCACGGACAAGACCGACCAGATGCGGATCATCGTTGTCGAGGTCCACAACCGCGTCATCGGGTTCATCGTCGACCGCGTGCACGAGGTACTGCGGATCGGCTCGTCCATCGTCGAGCCCGCGCCGGCCATGGTGTGCTCGATCGATTCCGAGTTCATCGCCGGCGTCGGCAAGCTGGAAGACCGGCTGCTCATCCTTCTCGACCTCGAGAAGCTCTTCGACGCGGGCCTCGTCGACGCCGCGACGAACGCCGCACCTGTCGCCGCGTAACGACCGGTACACACAACCGAGACGTACATCCTCGCAACTCACACAGACCGCGACGCACGACAAGACCAGGACCGAGCCAATGCCCGCCACCAAGCAATCACCAACGCTGAGCCAGCCGCAGTTCGAACGGCTGAGCAAAATCATCTACGAGCGTTCGGGCATCCACTTCCCCGACAACAAGAAGTACGTGCTGGAATCGCGACTGGGTCACAGGCTCGGCGAGCTCGAGATCGAGGACTTCGATCAGTACATCGCCTTCCTGACGATGGGCCCGTACCAGACCGAAGAGTTTCAGGAGATGTTCAACCGCATCACGATCAACGAAACCAGCTTCTTCCGAAACGAGCCGCAGCTCGATGTCTTCGAGAAGACCATCCTGCCGGAGATGCTCGAGAAACGGTCGAGCACCAAGCGCCTCCGCATCTGGTCGGCCGCCTGCTCCACCGGGGAGGAGCCCTACACCCTTGCGATGCAGCTGCATCGATCGCTCGGCGTCCGGCTCAGCGACTGGCGTCTCGACATCTTCGGCACCGACATCAGCGAGAAGTGCCTGGGCGTTGCGACCGCCGGCCGCTACACGAGCTACGCCGTCCGTTCGACGCCCGAGCTCGTCAAGAATCGGTACTTCAAGGCCAACGGCATGTTCTTCGATCTGGATCCGACGATCCAGTCCATGGTCAACTTCGACACCCACAACCTCAACGACACGCTCGCCGCGAAGCGATACGGCAAGTGGGATGTGATCTTCTGCCGCAACGTCATGATCTACTTCGACGACGACATGAAGAAGCGCGTCGCCAACATGTTCCACGAGCAGCTCGCCGACGACGGCTACCTGTTCATCGGCCACTCGGAGAGCCTTCGGCCGCTCGGCGTCCCGTTCGAGCAGGTCCCGATCCCGCAGGGCTTCTGCTACCGCAAGGCTTAAACCAGATGCCGCCGGCCCAGGCGGACCCAAGAGGATGACGCACGCATGTCGCTCGACGCATTCGATCCCGAGATCCTGCAGGACTTTCTGACCGAGTCGGGCGAGCTGCTCGAAGAACTCGAGGGTGATCTGGTCACGCTCGAGTCGTCTCCCAATGACCTCGAGCTGATCAACCAGGTCTTCCGCGCGCTGCACACGATCAAGGGCAGCGCCTCGTTCCTGGGCCTCAAGAACCTCGTCGACGTCGCGCACGCCGCCGAGACCGCGCTCAACGCCGCACGCAGCGGGAAGGTCAACATCGACCGCAACGCGATGGACCTTCTTCTGGAGGCGGTCGACACCGTCCGCCTGCACATGCAGCAGATCGCCGCGGGCGAGGCTCTTGCAGAACCGAACCCGGAAGTGGTCTCGGGCCTGATCGGCTTGTGCTCCGATGGACCCGCAGAGCAGGCCGAGGGCGAAGCACAATCGGTTGCCTCGGAGGGCGGCTCCACGGCGACCGTAACCTCCACGGGCCGCGCGGTTTCCGACCTCACGCTGCCGGAGAACAAGACCGACCTAATCGAGTTCCTGCTCACCGACCTCGACGAGACGCTCGACCAGATCGACGGCCAGATCGCGGCGCTCCGCGACGACGCGAACCGTGGCACAGCCGCCGACTCGCTCGTCGACCTCGGCGAAACGCTCGCGCGCTCGGCCGAGTTCTTCGAGTTCGAGCAGATGGCCGAGCTCGCGCAGCTCATCAACGCGGCGGGCGAAACGCTGCCGGCCCTTGAGCAGCCCCAGGTGTCATGCCTGCTGCCGCGCGTCGGCGCGATCGCGGCGCTACTGCGGGAACAGGCCGAGGGGCTCGCCAACAGCCAGATCATCAACTGCCCGGTCGACACGCTTACTGGTCGCATCAAGAGCCTGCTCGACGGCGAAGAACCAGCGGATCATCTCATCGTCGCCGACGACGCAACGCCGAGCGACATCCTCGCGCACGACGGCGTCGACGGAGCGGCTGAAGCTCCTAGCACCGCGGGCACCGAGCCCAACAATCCCGACGCGCCGGGTGCCGCGCCCGAGCCCGCCGACACATCAGCGCAGGCCGCACCGTCCGCACCCAAGGCCGACGCCCCGGCGTCCGCTGCACCGATCGAGCAAACGATCCGCGTCGAGGTCGGCAGGCTCGAGACCCTGATGAACCTGGTCGGCGAGCTCGTGCTCCAGAAGAACAGGTTCGCCGCGCTCTCGCGGCAGATCGAGGGCTTCGAGCAGCTCGAAACAGACTTCCGCGAGGACGTGAACGTTGCCGCGGGAAACCTCGACCGTGTCACGGGCGACATCCAGGTCGCGGTCATGCGTACACGGATGCAGCCGCTCGACAAGCTCTTCGGCAAGTACCCTCGCCTCATCCGCGACCTCGCCAAGAAGACCGGCAAGAAGATCAACCTCGTCATCGAGGGCGGCGACACCGAGGTTGACAAGTCGGTCCTCGAAGAACTGGGCGACCCGATGGTCCACCTGCTGCGCAACTCGGCCGACCACGGGCTGGAGATGCCCGAGGACCGTGCCGCCGCCGGCAAGGACGAGACCGGCACCATCCGCATCGTCGCCGCCCACGAGGGCAGCCATGTCAGCGTCCGAATCATCGACGACGGCAAGGGCATGCCTCGCGACAAGATCGCGGCCAAGGCCATCGAGAAGGGCATCGCCACCGAGCAAGAGGTCGCGCAGCTGTCTGATAAAGAGGTCTACCGCTTCATCCTCGCCGCGGGCTTCTCGACCGCCGCCGAGGTGACCGATCTTTCCGGTCGCGGCGTGGGCATGGACGTCGTCCGCACCAACATCGAATCGCTCAAGGGCACCATCGACGTCGACTCGGTCGCCGGCCAGGGCACCGAGATCACCATCAAGATCCCGCTGACGATCGCCATCATGCCGGCCATGATGGTCCGAGTCGATGACGAGATCTATGCCATCCCGCTGAGCAACCTGCTGGAGATCGTCCGTCCCGACGACGACCGCGTCAGCACGATCAACGGCCACCCGGTCATGCGGCTCCGAGACAGCATCCTGCCGCTGCTCAGCGCCCAGGAGCTGTTCGGGACCGACCCCGATAAGCGAGTCGACGCACCCTTTGCGGTGGTCATCCAGCACAACGACCGCGCTTTCGGACTCATGGTCAGCGATCTGATCGGCCAGCACGAGATCGTCATCAAGCCGCTCGATGAGATGTTCGATCGCAAGGGACCCATTAGCGGCGCCACCGTCAGGGACGACGGCGGCGTCAGCCTCATCGTCGATGTCGCCCAGCTGGCGCGCATCGCCGAGAGCAAGAACTGCGAGTAACCGCCCGACACCAGCAACGGGGAGCACCATGGACCCACGATTCATCACACCGTTCATTACCAGCATCCAGAACGTCTTTTCAATGATGCTCCAGATGCCGGTCAACGTCGGCGAGCCTCGCATCAAAGAAGGCAGCACCGCCACCTACGACGTCTCGGGCATCATCGCCATGTCGGGCGATGTCACGGGCAACATCGTGCTCAGCTTCCCGGCCGATACCGCGGAGCGGCTTGTCACGCTCTTCGTCGGCATGGAGATCGCCGTCGACAACCCCGACTTCGCCGACGCGATCGGCGAGCTGGTCAACATGGTCTCGGGCAACGCGAAGGCAAGCTTCGAGGGTATGGCCGTCAGCATCAGCTGCCCGAGCGTGATCATCGGAGAGCACCACGCGGTATCGACTTCCAGCGATACGCCTTGCGTTGTCGTCCCCTGCGATACCGACTGCGGCGAGCTCGCCATCGAGATCGCCATCCGTGAAACAACCGCCGGCGGCGCGGCCGACGGCAGCACCACCCAGGCCGCCTAATTTCCACCGGAGCACCACCGATGAAAATCATGCTCATCGACGATTCGAAGACCATGCGGAACATCCAAAAGTCCGTCCTCAGCCAGCTGGGCTACACCCAGATCGAGGAGGCCTGCGACGGCCAGGACGCGCTGAGCAAGGTCGGCGCGTTCGCGCCCGACCTGCTGCTGGTCGACTGGAACATGCCCAACATGGACGGGCTGACCTTCGTCAAGCGTTACCGCCAGACCGACAGGACCACACCGATCATCATGGTGACGACCGAGAGCGAGAAGTCGCGCGTGATCGAGGCGATCAAGGCCGGCGTGAACAACTACGTCGTCAAGCCATTCACGCCCGATGTGCTCAGCCAGCGCATCAGCGAGACGGTCTCGAAGGCCGCCTGAATCGGCACCGCCGGCCGCGGCCAGTTTGGAGCGACCGAATGAATGTGCTCATTGTCGACGAGTCGGACTGCGACCGCACCATCCTGCGTGGACTCGTGCGGTCGCTCTGCGCCGCCGATATCGCCGAGGCGTCGAACAGCACCGACGCCCTCGCCCTCCTCGGCAGCTTTGATGTCGACCTCGCCATGCTGCCCGCGCACGGGTCGGCTTCCGAGGAAAGCAGAACGCTCTTCCAGAACCTTCGCCGCTCACAGCGCTGGGCCGGCCTGATCCTGGTCCAGCACGATGCAAACGAGCCGGTTTCAGCGACAATCGATGCGAGTGTTCTGAAGAAGCCGTTCTCTAGAGCATGCGTTGCGGCCGCGATTAACGAAGCGATCGGCACCGACACCGCACCGAAAGCCGCGTAGAGACGATGAGCGATCAGATCGACAACGCGATCCGCGTCTCGCTCTCGGGCGACGGCATGACCGCCACGCTCCGGATCGTTGCCGGCACCGACCCGGCGAACGTCACAGACATGGTCATTCGCAGCGTGGCACAAGCGCGGGGCGTTATGATCACCGAGCGACTCGAGCAGTCGATCAAAGACATTACACAGCAATACGACCCCGAGTCCGCCGACGATGCCGAATACACCATCGCGCAGGGAACACCACCCATGCACGGCGAGGACGGTCGGCTCGAGCTCGACGAGGCCATCACCGAGGTCCTCGACCGCAAGGCCAAGCTCAAACGCCGCCGTCCGTCGATGAACGACGACAACGAACCGGCCGAGGCAATCGAGGGCGATGCGTGCCACTATCAGCGATCCACGATCGCCGCGGTCAAAGAGGGCGACCGCATCGGCAAGCTCGTCCAGCCGACCGTCGGCACCGACGGCACGGACGTATGCGGCGCGTGCGCGACCGCGAGGCACGGCGCGCCGTCCCCAGTCCTGATCGATTCCAACACGATCGAGCAGACCGACGACGGCACGCTCACCGCACGCGTTAGCGGGCTGCTCGACACCGGCGACAACAGCCTCCGCATCATGCAGGATCTCGTCATCAACGGCGATGTCGACTTCTCCACCGGCAACGTCGAGTTCGACGGCAACATCACGATCGAACGCGGCGTCAAAGACTGCTTCGTCGTCGAGTCAACCGGGTCGATCCGTGTCGAGGGCCAGGCCGAGGCCGCCACGCTGCGTGCAAAGCGCGACACCGTGCTGCTCCGCGGCATGACCGGCCGCGAGAAGGGCGAGATCGACGCGGGCCGAGACATCCGAGCAAAGTTCATCGATAGCGCGACCCTCACAGTCGGCCGTGACCTGCACATCGACCGCGAGATGACCAACTGCACTGTGCGAGTCGGACGCGACATCATCGGCCCCGACGCGGTCATGCACGGCGGCGAGTGCACAGTGGGCGGCTCGGTCGAACTCGCGCAGATCGGCAGCGAATCGAACACGGCGACCACGCTCCGTCTCGGGTCGTGGCCCGACATCGACCGAGTGCTGCGCGCCGCGATCGAGATCTACCCGCAGGTCAAGCAGAGAGCCGTCGACGCGCGAGAGCAGCTCGAGCTGCTGCAGGCCAACACCGCCAAGCCCACCGCGTCCCAAGCCGAGAGCATGACGGAGCTCCAGTTCATCGTGATGAACACCGAGGCCAAGCTCAGCCCGCTCCGCGCCGGTGTCGACGGCGCGCTCAGGCTGTTCGAGTCGTCGCAATCGGCCTCGCTCACAGTTCACAAACGCATCATGCCCGGTGTCGACATCGCTGTCGGCGGCCGCATCGCCCGCATCACCCACGAGATCCGCGGCCCGGTCCAGATAACGCTCGATGAGCAGGGCCAGCCCACGATCATCGAACTCGCCTCGGGCAGCAGAACACCGCTCTCAAGCCGTGCGGCCATGGATATCGACGAGAACGCCCTCGATATCGACGATGTGCGGCAGCAGCTCGGGCTCGCCGCGTAGCCGGCTGGACAACAGAGGCCGGCAACGCCACAATTCGTCCGTGCCGAGCCGCCGCCGCTCATCCCGCGCCCCCGCCGTGGCAGTGCTACTCGGCATCTGCTGCTGCATCAGCGCGACGGCCCAGCCGGAAGACCGACGCACCGCGACGGTCGTTCTCGAAGACGGCCAGGTCATCACGGGCGAGCTCGTCGAGGAATCCGAAGAGCGCATCGTGCTGCTGATCAGCGGCGTGCGCACAACGATCACAACAGACCGCATCCGCGAGAGCTCGATCCAGCCGCCGATCGAGGAGCGCTACCGCCGCATCCGCGCAACGATCGACAACGACGACGCCGACCAGCTCGTGCAGATCGCCGAGTGGCTCATGGCCCGCTCAAGGCCCGATCTCGCGATCGCGGATCTCGAGACGGCGATTACCGCCGACCCATTCAACGATCGCGCACGCGAGCTTCTCCGCGTCGCCATCGAAGCACGCAAGCTGATGGATGCCGAGTCGTCACGCGACGACGATGCCGATGAAGACGGCAACGATGAACGCCCCGCCCGGCGTCCCGCTCCTCAAGAGCAAGCCGCCGCCTTCCCGCTGATCACCGACGACGACGTCAACATCATCCGCGTGTACGAGGTCGACCTGGACAACCCGCCGCGAATGATCATCGAGCGCGAGACGATGGAGTCGGTCTTTGAGCAGTTCGCGGGCCAGGCGGGCGTGCCTTCAACGCAGGCCGGCCGCGAGGCCCTGCTCCAAGCACCACCCGCAGAGCAGCTCGAACTGCTTTTCTCGCTGCGAGCCCGCGAGTTCTACAACCAGGTCCGCGTGGTCAACGAGCCCGACGCCCTGCAACGGTTCCGCGACGACGTCTACGGCACGTGGCTCGCCCGGGGCTGCGCCTCGTTCCGCTGCCACGGCGGCGCCGAGGTCGGCCGGCTCCAGCTCCCCCGCGCTCGCAAGGCCGACCCGAAGGTCTACCTGACAGCCATGCTCATCCTTGAGGCCTACCGCACGGCGGACGGGTTGCCGCTGCTCGATTTCGGCGAGCCCAGCCAGAGCGTGCTGCTCCAGGCCGGCCTCCCGAGGCACCTCTCGGCTGCTCCCCACCCCGAGGTCAACGGCTGGCGACCGGTCTTCCGAAGCACCGAGGACGGACGATTCCGAGAAGGAGCCGCATGGATCGACGCCATGTACACTCCTCGGCCCAGCTACCCCGTAGACTACGCGCCTCCGACCGCCATGGAACCGGGCGACCAGCAGCAGCGTTCGGACAGGTAGCCCGAGCCGCCGAGCCAAGAAACGCTGCGAACGAAGCACCCGGGCGTCCCCCCCGCAGCCCAAGCGTCATCGAGAACACTGCAATGACCCCACTCACCAATCAACGAGCCCGCCGAGCAACTCACCGAGCCGCCGCCCGCCGACGCATCGCGCTCGGCGCGGTTTGCGTGGCATCGCTGGGCCTGCCTGGGTGCATCGAAGAAGACGAGCTGCCCGGCGCGATCGACAAGGTCTCGATGGAGCTCGAATCGCTCGCCGCACCGGGCACATCGATCCCCGGCAAGCAGATGCGCGTCGACACGTACAACGAGGCCATCAGCACGCTCCGCCCGCTGGTCAACGAGGGCACTGATGCCCAGAAGGCCGACGCGTGGCTGCTGATTGCTCGGTCGGAGCTCGGCCTCGCCGCGGACCCAATCGCGGCGACGAGCGAAGCCCGGAGCGAGCTCGCCTCTGCAATCGCCGGCATCCGCGCCGAGGTCGTTTCCTACCGCGAGATCGCCGCGCTCGCCGCCGCCGCCGAGAGCTTCGATCCCGCCGACGAGATCGCCGAGCTCCAGGGCAAGATTTTGCAACGAGAAACTGAAGCAGATGGGATTCGGTCGCAGATGGCCGAGGTCCAGAACGAGATCGCCGGGCTCGAGGCCCAGGCCGCCGAGGCCCGCGCCGCCGCGCAGGAGCACCGCCGGGCGGAGGCCAGCCTGCGTTCGGAAATGATGAGCATGTCCGCGCAGGACGCCCTGCCCCTGGCCACCCAAGCCGCCGAGCAACGCAGCCGGGCCGACGACCTCGAAGCCGACGCGGAGCGGCGGATGGCAGAGGCCGACGTCCTCCGCCCCCAGATCACCGCCTTCGAGAGCGAGATCGATCGCCTCGCCGACCAGCGCACGCTGCTCGAAGAATCCGTCGAGTCGCTCAACGCCGAGCGGGAGTCGACCGCGGCCGAGGCCGCCGACTACCGCGCCCGCGCAACGGAAATCGCGGGGCGCGTGACCGCCGCGATCGCCGACGCCAACGCGTACCGCACCGGACCGCTGCGGCAGGTCTACGACGAGGCGGTCTCCGCCCTTGAAACCGCGGGAGAGTCGGCCCGCAAGGCAACCGGCCGCCGCTCGGCATCGAGCATGCTGTCAGCGGAGATCATGCACTCGCTCGGCGGCGCCGCGCTCGCTCACGCCGACGCCCTCCGGACCTTCGGCAGGGCCATTGATGAGGCGATCTCCGACGCCGGCATCACGGGCGGCGGCATCCAGACCACGCTCTCTACGGTCTTGGCCGATGCCGACGCCGCACAAACCCGAGGCGAAGAAGCGCTCCGCGAGGCTGTCGACCGCTACCAGTCCGCCGGCATCGGCGGTGAAGGTGCGGACAGCATCAGTGATGTCATTGCCTCGATCAACGCCCTGCTCGGAGAGCCGGTCGAAGACAGCATCGACTTCGACGCCGACGCCAACCCGGACGGCTAAACCCAGAGCATGAGCACACACGCCGACGCACACCATCCCGACACAGGCACAATGCACGACCCGGTGCTGCCATCGGTCGAGCTCCAGCTCCACCGACCAAAGGAACCGGGCGTCGCGACGGTGGTCAAGACGGAGGTCTGCACGAACCCCAAGGCGGCCGGTTTCGTGCGCCACATCGAGCTTGATGTCTCGACGACCAATATCGCGGGGCGGTTCCGCGCGGGCCAGTCCTTCGGCGTCGTCCCGCCGGGCCAGACCGACAAGGGCCGCGCTCACGCCGTGCGGCTCTACTCCATCGCCAGCCCGACCCGCGGCGAAGACGGCGACGGCAACGTCCTCGCCACAACCGTCAAACGCTCCATCGACGAGCACTGGGACGACCACTCGCTCTTCCTGGGCGTCGCCAGCAACTACCTCTGCGACCTCCAGGTCGGCGACGAGGTCCGCGTCACCGGGCCCAGCGGCAAGAAGTTCCTGCTCCCCGAGAACCAGGCCGACTGGAACTACCTCTTCTTCGCCACCGGCACGGGCATCGCCCCGTTCCGCGGCATGCTCGGCGATCTCTTCGCGTCCGATGCCACACCGCCAAGCCGGGCCGCTCTCGTCATGGGCTCACCCTACCGGACCGACCTGCTCTACGACGAAGACCTCGCCGAAATGGCCCGGACGAACGAGGGCCTGACCTACCTCACCGCGATCAGCCGCGAGAGCGATCCGCACACCGGCAAGCGGCTGTACGTCCAGGACCGGCTCGATACACACCGCGAGGAGATG
The DNA here is from genome assembly GCA_039822905.1 of Planctomycetota bacterium. Classification (GTDB taxonomy): domain Bacteria; phylum Planctomycetota; class Phycisphaerae; order Phycisphaerales; family UBA1924; genus JANQQZ01. Next base: position 12,566 of record JBCBMF010000014.1, on the reverse strand, counting down.
CTCAGCCTGCTCTCGGCCGACAACGCTCTCATCTACGTCTGCGGCATCGCGGGCATGGAACTCGGCATCATCCGGGGCCTCGCCCAGCACCTGCCGCCGGACATCCTGAGCCGCTTCGTGACCATCGACCCCGAGGTCGCGGGCGACCCGATGTCATGGACGCGTCGCATGATCCACAAGCAGATCAAGCCCACCAAACGGGTCTTCCTCGAGGTCTACTGAACCCGCCCGGTGAAGCACCGCCCGCCCCGACCTACACTCCCCGCCACGCCGGACCACCCCCGCAGAGGACCGAACGAGCATGACACCTCGAACGATGACCGCGGCCTTTCTGACGCTCGCCACGCTTGCCGGCGCAACGACCGTCGTCGGCCAGTCCTTCGACGCCGAACGCCTCGCCGCCGACCTCGCCTCGGGCGAGACCCAGCGTGTGCAGGACGCCCGCGACTCCGCCGTCGACTACCTCGGCAACCCGAGCCTGAGCGTGAGTGATCGGCTCGCCGCGGTCTCGGCCCTCGAGTCCGCCGTCAGCGAGGCCGCGAACGGCGACGACGAGTTCGTCGGCGTCAACGCGCTGCTCATCGCCGGCCAGTTCGTCACGCCTTCCGGCTTCCAGATGCTGACCGATCAGCTGCAAGCCGAGACGCCCGGCGTTCGCTACGCCGCCTACCGCGGGCTCCGGTCCGCCTTCAACATCCTCGCCGATCAGAACGCGCCGTCCCTGCAGCCCGCCGCCGCGCGAAGCGCTTTCGATCGGCTCGCCGACGCCGCACGCACCGAGTCGGACGCCAACACGCTCGAGTCGTCCTACCGCGCACTCGCAGAGGCCCTCTCCGTCACCGCGAGCCCGCTCAAGCCGCTCGAAGCCCGGGCCGGAGCAACGCTGGCGAGCATCGCCGACGCGCGGGTGGACCAGCTCGCCGAGCTCCAGGGCGACGAGTACACCCTCACCCTCGGTGCGATCGTCTACGTCTCGCTTGAGTACCGCCGCATGCTCGGCGCGCCGGGTCGACGCTTCGATGACGCCACCCTCCAGGCCGCCGCCGCCCTCGCCGGCGAACTCATCGGCCACAGCTACGGCGAGTTCCAGAACGCCGGCTCGATTGCCTCGATCAACGCCGACCGCCGCGAGCTGCTTCGCCAGGCAATTTCTGCAGCCGAAGGCCTCGCGTTCGTCACGCTGGGCCAGCTCGGCGAGCAGGCCGCGGCCACCAACCTCGCCCAGGCCTTCGGCACCGGCGACGACCGGGCGTACCGAGCCGGTGTCCTCCGCGTCATCGGCCCCGCCGGCAGCCTCAACATCGACGGCGTCACGATCGACGGCGCTCCCGCCGGCGGCTGAGTCTCGCGAGCCGGCCGCACCCGGTCGCTGCCTCGCCCGTATCCTCACATCATGCTCAAGCTGCTGCTCCCCGTCCTGCTGCTCGCGCTCGGCATCGGCATCACCGTCGCCACCGACCGTCCAGATCCGCCCGCCGACTTCACCTTCGTCAACCGGGGCGACGTCTCGACCCTTGACCCCCAACGCATGAGCTGGATGCAGGACCTCCGCATCGCCCGGCTGCTCTACGAACCCCTTGTCCGCCTCGATGTCCTCCACGAGAACTACAAGGTCATCCCGGGCGTCGCCGAGCGATGGGAGATCTCCGACGACCAGACCGTCTACACGTTCTACCTCCGCGAAGACGCCAAGTGGTCCAACGGCGAGCCCGTGACCGCGCCGCAGTTCGTCTACTCATGGCGCCGCGCACTCCTGCCCGACACCGCCTCTGACTACGCCAAGCTCTTTCAGTTCATCAAGGGCGCCGGCGAGTTCTTCGAGTGGCGCACCAACCAGACCGCCGACTACGCCGACCGCGTCGGCGACCTCTCGCCCGCCGAGCGCCGCGACGAAGTCGACCGCATGTGGGCCGAGACACTCGCAAAGTTCGACGAACTCGTGGGCCTCAAGGCTCTCGACGACCGCACGCTCCAGATCACGCTCAAGGCCCCTACCCCCTACTGGCTCGACCTCTGCGCGTTCGCCGTCTTCAGCCCGGTCTACGAGCCGCTGGTCTCGCAGTACGAACGACTCTCGCCCGACACGGGCCAGATCAAGATCGAGTTCGGCTGGACCAAGCCCCCGCTCACCGTCACCAACGGCCCGTTCGTCCTCGAACGCTGGCGCTTCAAGCGGGGCCTGTTCCTCCGCGCCAACGAGCACTGGTGGGCGAAAGACACGCTCGACATCGAGACCATCGCGATCCCGAGCATCGAAGACCCGAACGCCGCCGTGCTCGCCTTCGAGACCGGCGCCGTCCAGTGGGTGAGCGACCTGACCGCCGACTACCGCGTCGCGATGCTGCGCGACAAGCAGGCCTTCTACGAGGAGCACGCCGACGAAGTTGCGCGGATGAAAGCCGAGGGCATGGACCAGTTCGCGATCGCGGCCGCGCTGCCCGACGACCCCCGCAAGCACGTGCACGCCGTCGACAACTTCGCGACCTACTGGTACAACTTCAACTGCCTGCCCACGCTCACCGACGGCCGGCCCAACCCCTTCCACGACGCCCGCGTCCGCCGGGCCTTCGCCATGGTCATCGACAAGAAGACCATCGTCGACGAGGTCAACCGCGTGGGCCAGCCCGTCGCCAACACGCTCATCCCTCGCGGCTCCATCGCCGGCTACACCTCGCCGGCGGGCCTCAAGTGCGTCTCCGACTTCGAAGGCGACCCCGAAGGCCTCGCCGCCCACATCGAAGAAGCCAAGTCGCTTCTGGCCGAGGCCGGGTACCCCTCGCCAGACGACCTGCCCGTCATCGAGCTGCTGTTCAACAAGGACTCGGGCCACGACCTGATCGCGCAGCAGATCGCCCGCGACTGGCAGCGGTACCTGGGCGTCCAGACCTCGCTCAGCCAGAAAGAGGTCGGCGTCTTCCGCAACGACCTCAAGAACGCCAACTACATGACCAGCCGCGCAGGCTGGTACGCCGACTACGCCGACCCCACCACCTTCCTCGAGCTCAACCGCACCGGCGACGGCAACAACGACCGCAAGTACACCAACCCCGCCTACGACGCGCTGCTCGACCAGGCCAAGTTCGAGCTCGACCCCGAGAAGCGCATGGCCCTGCTCAGCGAGGCCGAGCGCATCATCATGGAAGAAGACCTGCCCATGGTCCCGATCTTCCATTACATCAGTCTGTACCTCTTTGATCCGAACGAGATCACGGGCATCAACCCGCACCCGCGAGCCAACCAGGACCTCTACCTCGTCGATGTCCTCGGCGACGGCAAGGGCCGCGATGAGATCAAGCGCATCAAGAAAGACAGCGACAACGTGTCCGCGGTCGGGAGCCAGAACTGATGCGTGGATTGATCCTCAGGCGCCTCGCCCAGCTGCCTTTGATCCTGCTCGTGATCTACACGATCACGCTCGCGCTCGCGTGGGCCGTGCCCGGCAACCCGCTCGAGAACCCCGAGGGCCGCCAGCCTCCCGCCGCCGTCGTCGAGGCCATGAAGCGGCAGTACAACCTCGACAGCTTCCCGCGGTTCTACACGAGCTACCTCACGAGCGCCACGGGCCTCGACTACGCGGGCGATCTGGTCTCAGGAAGGCTCGCCGAGCAGCGCGAGCAGGCCGAGGCCGCAGGCGTCGCCCCGCCGACGCGCTACATCTTCGACCTCGGGCCGTCGCTCAAGTACGAAGACTGGCGCGTCAACGAGATCATTGCCGGCGCGCTCCCAGTGTCGATTGTCTTAGGTTTCGCCGCGATCTTGATTGCGCTCGTCGTGGGCCTGCTCGCGGGCGTCATCGGCGCCGTCAAGCCAAACTCCGCGGCCGACATCGCCACGCTCGTCATCGCGCTCATCGGCATCAGCCTGCCCAGCTTCGTTGTGGGCATGCTGCTGCTGATCGTCTTCGCCGTGAGCTTCAGCCTCTTCCCCGTCGGCGGCTGGGGCACCGTCAGCCAGATGGTCCTGCCCGCGGTCACCCTCAGCCTGCCCTTCGCGGCCTACATCGCCCGCCTCACCCGCATGGGCATGATCGAGGCACTCGGGGCCGACTACATCCGCACCGCACGCGCCAAGGGCCTCGCCGAGAACACCGTCCTCTTCAAGCACGCCCTCAAAAACGCCTTCCTGCCCGTCCTCAGCTACCTCGGCCCGGCCACCGCCTTCGCCATGACCGGCAGCTTCGTCGTCGAGAAAGTCTTCAACGTCCCGGGCCTCGGCCAGCACTTCGTCAACGCCGTGCTCAACAAGGACCTCTTCCTCATCATGGGCGTGGTCCTGATCTTCGCGACGCTGCTGGTGCTGTTCAACCTGGTCGTGGACGTGCTGTACCGGTGGGTGGATCCGAGGATCAGTTAGTAGCAGTCCCACGTAGCGCGGACCTGATCGAATCGACCTGCCACCAAATCCTCTCGATCGATCGCCACATACACGTTTCCAGCATCGCCAAACGAATATGGTCCCCATCCAGCAAACTGCAAGAGCAGGCGTTCATTGTCCTTGAACGACGTGTCTTGGGCGAACCTTGGCTCTCCGAGAAGCCGTGTGTCGGTCCACTCATTGCGTACGCCGAGGGAATGCGCAACCTCATCGATATGAGTGCTAACCTGAGTGTACCGATCTCCGCCGAATGCACGCAGCTCCTTCCAGCGACAACCCTCCTCGTCACCAGAAACTGAAAACACATGATCTCGATCGGGCAGGTAGAGCATTGGCATCATCGCTAGCGAAACTCCGGAGACAGCCTTGGTTTTCTGATCGAGACAGTCTGCGGCGTCGCGGCACCATACATCCCGCCGTTCCCACCCATCCTTTCGAGGATGCCGTCCGACCGTCTCCAAAGCTGACACATCCGGAAAGTACCGACACACCACGGGCAAATGATCACTTTCGTAGTGATCGCCCGACATATCGAGGAAGAAGCTCAGCATCCCAACGGCTGGAAGATCCGAGCGCCTACGGAAGTCCGGAAGCTCGGACAGATCGAACTGCGCTATGAACTCGAAGTAGTCATCGCTGCCCACTGGCCAGTCGAATCCCTCCGGGACATCCGGGAGACCCCCAAACTTCGAGCGAGCCGACCAACTCAACGGATAGATTCGACCCGCTCCAATGAGATAGTGCCGGATTGCTTCTTCCGTGAATTCGAACGTCACTTCGTCGTCATTCTCCGACCAACTCACTCCGGGATGGTTGAATCGGCCCTGCTGCATCGAGAGATTGAGGACCACCGCGTCAGTCTCGCCTAAAGACCTGTTGACCTCAGCAGTAACCGGTCGAATCGCGACCCCTTCTTGGCACGCACCCGCAACTGCTTTCCAAATGTCAGCATGTTCAGAGTCGGCGAGGAGCGTCGAAAGCGTTTCTATGTCCATGGCCGAGAGTGTACCGAACGCTCAGTCTTCCTCAAACCGCGCCCCGCGCAGCACATCGAAGCTCACAAACTGCCCCGCCTCAAAGTCGCCCGCGTTCTGCCGATCGTCCGTCGGCGTGCAGTGGATCGGCATCCCCGCGTTCACCACCACCGCGCCGTCCTCGATCGCGATCACGGTGCCCTGGACTCGCCGGGGCCGGCCGTACACCGGCTCGACATACCGCCCGCCGGTGGTCACCACGTCGATCCGCTTCGCCTCGGCCCGGATCGTCCCCACGATCCGCTTGCCAACCGTCGCCTTGATGCCCCCTGGGTCATCGATCTCGAAGTAGCTGCGGTAGCTCGTGTTCGCGAAGCTCACGACGATGAACGCCGGCTTGGTGGCCGATGCCTCGTGGACCTCTTCGAGCGTCCCACGGGCGAGCTTCGGATCGATAGCGGTGGTCGGGGCTGGGTCGATCATGGGGGCAGGGTATCCGTTCCTTCTCCCCTTGGGGGAGAAGGTGGCCGAGCGCAGCGAGGTCGGATGAGGGGAGGACGAACGAACCAAAAAAGGGGGAACCCCCTCACCCCGGCCCTCTCCCCCACAGGGGAGAAGGAGCAAGACCTACGCCGTGATCGACTCGATCCTCGCATCATCCACCACGCGCCCCCGCTCGCCCATCGCCAAGAAGTTCGCCAAGAGCCTCGGCCCCTCGGGTGTCATGAAGCTCTCGGGATGAAACTGCACGCCCTCAACAGGCTGCTTCGACTTGTCCGCCCACACCCGCCGCAGGCCCATGACCACCCGCCGCGTCGAGCCATCGGGCAGCTGCTCGTCGGTCCAGGCCGTCAGCTTCCACCCGTTGCCGTCGGCCTGGAGTTCTTCAGGAACCGACGCGGAATCGATCACCAGCGAGTGGTACCGCATCGCCTCCATCGGGCTCGGGATCCCCGCGAACAGCCCCCGCTGATCGTGATACACCGGGCTCGTCTTCCCATGCATCGGCGTGTCATGACGCACGACGCTCATCCCGTTCAGATCGCCGAGGCACTGGTGCCCTAGGCACACCCCAAGCACCGGCACCCGCCCCGCGAACGCCTCGATCATCGCCGAGCTCACCCCCGCCTCGTTCGGCGTGCAGGGCCCGGGCGACACGATCACATGGCTCGGCCCGCGCCCACCATCCAGCCCCGCCGCCTCCTCGGGCGTGATCTTGTCGTTCCGCACGACGACGAGATCGCGATCGGGCTCGAGGCTCGGATCGAGCTCGCCCAGCCGCTGTACCAGGTTCCAGGTGAAGCTGTCGTAGTTGTCGATGAGCAGAATCACGCGGCGATTCTAGCTCGTCGCGTGATTCGCCATGGTTCTGGTTGTCCCGAGCCGGCTCAGGCCACGTCGCGGTCTTCGGTGCCGAACGCGTCGTCCTCGATCTCCCGCATGGAGTCGATGCCGAAGTCGCTCAGGACCGTCCCCGCCACGCCGTCGCGGGTCACGAGGAACAGATCCCGCGTGATCGGGTACGGCAGCCGGTTGTAGTCCTGGATAACACGCCGATGCAGACGCCGCAGGAAGGGCGTCGGCCCGTTGCTCAGCGCGACGAACATGTCACGCGCCGGCACCGCGACCAGAAAGTCCGGCCCAAGCCGGGGTGCGAGCGTCGTGTACAGGTCGGTCATCAGCAGCCGGGCGGCGTCGTAGCCGTCCTGCTCGCTGATGATCGCCGCGTGCCCGCCCTCCTTGCTCTCGACAAACTGCATGTCGACCTCGGGCGCGTAGCAGTCGATGTTCTCGCGGGCGATCTCTTCGAGGTCGTCGGCCGTCACGCCCCACCGCACCATCTGCTCGGTCGTGATGCTCACGGTCATGCTCGGCATGTCCGTGACGAAGACGATCACCGTGTCGTTCACAAACGGCACGTGCGCGACGAGCTCTTCGGACAAGTGCTCGAAGATGCTCACCGGCTGGATCCGCGGCATGATCCGCTGCCGCGCCAGCTCGAACGGCAGATCGCTCCCGTCCGACGGATCGCCCGAAAACAGCTGATCCAGATAGTGCTCGACGATCTCGATCCCGCGGATCGGGTCGTGGCTGACCATGCGGAACAGGTTCTCGAGGTCAAGGCGTCGGCCGTCGACCAGCAGCTCGCTTGGTCCGACCAGTTTCACCGCGTAGTCCGGCTGGATCCGCTGGAGCATGGTCGCGACCTGCTCCGCGAAGGCCTCCGGTTCCTTTGGCATGTGTGCCATGAGCTGCATCCCCCGTCACGTGACTGGACCCGCCGGCGGCCGCGCGGCCCAAGCCCGATCCCCGGTCCGAGACCGGTTCTCCCCTCCGCCAACCCCGCTATCGATCGCACCGCCATCGCTCGTGAGGACAAGCATCGCCGAACCGCACCCCGGATCGGGTGACCCCACGCGGCAGCCGATGGAGCCGCTCCCGCCGGCCCGGAATCGGGGCGATCGCACACCCACATGGGGCTCTCGAACGCCCTGAGGCGGGTCCGATTTCCCATGAAGCCCGTCCGCGTCTAGACTGGCGACGATCCAAGGGGGTCCGGCGATAAGCCCGGCGCGTGGCCGGCATCCGCCCCGCCCTCACACGGAGTGACCAGCGTGACCGAGCAGGACATCGAAGCAAAGGTGATCGACATCGTGGCCGAGCAGCTCGGCGCCGACAAGGGCAAGATCAGCCGAGACACGAGCTTCGTCGACGACCTCAACGCCGACAGCCTCGACACCGTCGAGCTCGTCATGGAGTTCGAGGACGCCTTCGAGACCTCAATCCCCGACGATCAGGCCGAGAAGATCAAGACCGTCGGCCAGGCCATCGAGTTCATCAAGGGCGCCCAGGGCGTCGATTAAACCCCATCCGCTTCCGGACCGGGAACAGCCACGCCTTGCGCGAGGTTCCGCACACGAGTGACGCGAGCCACCGGAGGCCGCGTCTGCACGCACGGACGGCAACATCATGAGCGACCAGAGCAGCACCAGGCGCGTCGTCATCACGGGCTTCGGTGCCGTGACGCCACTCGCGCACACCGCAGCCGGGACCTGGGAAGGCATGCGCGAGGGCCGAAGCGGCATCACCAACATCACCAAGCCCGAGTTCGAGCCCTATGACGGCTGGACCTGCAACGTCGGCGGCGAGGTCTCCGACTGGGACCCCGCCACTCGCCTCGACCGCAAAGAACTCAAGCGGCTCGACCGCTGCACGCAGCTCGGCATGTTCGCCGCCGAGGAAGCCGTCGCCGAGAGCGGCATCGACTTCGACAAGGAAGACCGCACCCGCTGCGGCATCGTCATCGGTTCGGGCATCGGCGGAATCTACACCATCGAGACCGCCGTCGGCGTCCTCAACGCCAAGGGACCGGACCGCATCAGCCCCTTCACCGTGCCCAGGCTCATGGTCAACGCCGTCGCGGGCAACATCGCTATCCGCCACGGCCTGCAGGGACCGGCCTCGGCCCACGCCACGGCATGCGCCAGCTCGGGCCACGCGATGGCCGACGCCGTCAACATCATCAAGCGTGGCGAGGCCGATGTCATGATCTCGGGGGGCGCTGAGGCCGCGCTCACGCCCCTGTGCATCGGCGCCTTTATGACCATGAAGGCCATGAGCACCCGCAACGACGATCCCGCGACCGCAAGCCGCCCGTTTGACGAGGGCCGCGACGGCTTCGTCCTGGCCGAGGGCTCCTGCATCCTCGTGCTCGAAGAGCTCGAGCACGCCAAGGCCCGCGGCGCGACGATCTACGCCGAGCTCACGGGAGCCGGCAACGCCTGCGACGCGTTCCACATCACCGCCCCCGACCCCGGCGGCAGCGGCGCATCGCGCAGCATGCTGGGCGCCCTCCGCGACGCCAAGCTCAACCCCGAGGACATCGGCTACGTCAACGCCCACGGCACCTCCACGCCGCTGGGGGACAAGGCCGAGGTCGAGGCCGCCCTGCACGTCTTCGGCGACCACGCCCGCGCCTCCGCCGGCGGCCAGCTCATGATGAGCAGCACCAAGTCGGTCCACGGCCACACCCTCGGTGCCTCCGGCTCGGTCGAGACCATCGCCTGCATTCACGCCGTGCGTGACGCCGTCATCGCTCCGACCGCCAACCTGCACAACCCCGGCACCCGCCTCGAAGACGGCACGGTCGAGCCCTTCGACATGCATCTCGTGGCACACGAAGCCGCCGAACGGCCCATCCAGCACGCAATGAACAACACCTTCGGCTTCGGCGGCCACAACGTCACGCTCATCGTCTCACGCTTCAAGGGCTGACCGGCCGCCCGAACCGCAAGTCCGGCCGGCGGTTACGCCGATACTCTGCCCATGGGCCGAACCGTTGAGAGCATCTTGAGGCTGGAGGTGCCCATCATCGTCCGTGTGGGCGAGCGCCGCATGACCCTCGCCGAGGCCAGCAGCCTCGCCCCGGGCTCGATCATCGAGCTCAACAAGCACGCCGACGAGCAGCTCGACCTGCTCGCCAACAACATCCCCATCGCCCAGGGCAGCGCCGTCAAGGTCGGCGAGAACTTCGGCCTCGGCATCGAGTACGTCGGCGATCTCAAAGAACGCATCGAGGCCCTCGGCGGCCAGCAGGCCTCCGCCGGCTTTGGGGATGACGGCGGCGACGGCGGCTTCTCGGATGCCGACGCCGAGGCCCTGGCCGAACAGTTCCTCAACGGCTGACCCCAGACCGAGTCGATCCATTCCCCGACCCCGCGGTCCAGCCCACGCCCCCCACAGCCGATAGCCTTCACCGGTATCAGACTCAGGGCCCACGATGGATCGCGGCCCACACCTCCGGACGGAGCCACACATGCCTCGCGATATCCCTGTCGGCAACGGCAGCCTGCTCATCACCTTCGACGACGACTACCGCGTCCGCGATCTCTACTACCCATGCGTCGGCCAGCCCAACCACACCCAGGGCCATGTCCAACGCTTCGGCGTCTGGGCCGACGGCGAGTTCGCCTGGATCGAGAACAAGGCCTGGAAGAAAGAGCTCCGCTACAAGGCCGACACCCTCGTCACCGAAGTCCGCCTCACCAGCAAGAAGCTCGGGCTCGAGATCATCTGCAACGACGCCGTCGACCAGTCCGACCCGATCTACTTCCGCAAGTCGATCGTGCGCGACCTCACGGGCAAGGACCGCGACGTCCGGCTCTTCTTCCACTACGACCTCTCCATCGGCGGCAACCCCGTCGGCGACACCGCGAACTACGACCCCACCACCTCGGGCGTCGTCTTCTACAAAGACGGCTTCTACTTCATCGTCAACGCCTGCGACCAGCACAAGTGCGGCCTCGACCACTGGGCCATCGGCTCCAAACGCGTCGGCGGTGCCGAGGGCACCTGGCGCGACGCGGAAGACGGCCACCTCGGACGCAACACCATCGCGCAGGGCTCGGTCGACGCCACCATCGGCTACAACCTGCACGTGCCCGCCAACGGCGAGGCCTACGTCACCAACTGGTTCGCCTGCGGCCGATCCTTCGACGACGTCAAGCAGCTCAATCGCCGCATCTGGGACACAGGCCCCGAGCGCATGATCGCGCGCACCGAGGCCTACTGGAAGCTGTGGGCCCGCAAGGAACAGATCGACACGACATCGCTCCCCGAGCCCGTCGCCGACCTGTTCTACCGCAGCGCCCTGCTCGTGCGCACGCAGGTCGACAACGAGGGCGCGATCATCGCCGCCAACGACTCCGACATCGCCCAGTTCGGCGGCGACCACTACAGCTACTGCTGGCCCCGCGACGGCGCGCTCGTCGCCTACAGCCTTATCCTCACCGGGCAGAGCGAGCTCAGCCGGAACTTCTTTCGCTTCTGCTCGCGCGTCATCGAAGACGAGGGCTACTTCCTCCACAAGTACAACCCCAGCGGCACGCTCGCCTCGAGCTGGCACCCCTGGACCCTCGACGGCCGGAAGATCCTGCCCATCCAGCAGGACGAGACCGCACTCACCCTCTGGGCACTCCGCCAGCACTTCGAGACCTACCGCGACGTGGAGTTCATCAAGAGCGTCTACGAGAAGCTCGTCACCCGCGCCGCCGACTGGATGGTCGACTACCGTGACGCCAACGGCCTGCCCCAGCAGTCGTGGGACCTCTGGGAAGAGCGTCGGGGTGTGCACACCTTCACCGTCGCGAGCACGTTCGGTGCGCTCAACGCCGCGAGCAAGTTCGCCCGTGACTTCGGCGAGCCCGACCGCGCCGCGATTTATGCCGACGCCGCCGAGCGCATGCAGCGCGGCTGGATCAAGCACTTCTGGAGCGACACCGAAGGCCGCTTCGCCCGCCGTGCCGTGCCCGAAGAAGACGGCACCTATCGCCTCGACATGACCGCCGACGCCGCCAACTTCGCGCACTTCGCCATCGGCGGCATGGACCCAACCGACCCCATGATCGTCAGCGACATGACCAAGACCCGCGAGCTGCTCAGCGTGCGGACCGAGATCGGTGGCGTCGCCCGGTACCAGAAGGACTACTACCACCAGATCGAGACCGAGAAGACCGACATCGTCCCCGGCAACCCCTGGGTCATCTGCACCCTCTGGCAGGCGCAACACATCATCGCCCGCGCCACCAAGAAGGAGCAGCTCAAAGAGGCCATGGACCTCATCAACTGGTGCACCTATCGCACGCTGCCCTCGGGCGTCCTGGCAGAGCAGTTCCACCCATACTCCGGCGACCCGATCTCCGTCAGCCCGCTCACGTGGAGCCACGCAACGGTGATGATCGCCGTGAGCGAATACCTCAACAAGCTCGCCGAGCTCGAGGGCAAGGACCACGCAACACCGAAGCCCATCTTCGCGGGGCTCTCGCAGGGCTAAACAACACGAACAAGGCTCACACCAACGAGCCCGAAGCGCCAGCGAGGGAAAGGAAGATCCCAACCCTCGCTGGCGCTTCGGGCTCGTTTCGCACGGTCGCTACGCGATCGTGACGCCGCCCGTGCCTTTGCGCACCTCACCCAGCACGCACACCGTCTCGCCGAGCTTCGCAAGCCGACGCTGCACCGCGTCCGCAAACGTCGGCCGAACGATCAGCACATAGCCGATGCCCATGTTGAACACCCGCATCATCTCGTTGTGCGCCACCTTGCCGCGCTCGGCAAGGAACCCAAACACCCGCGGCACCTCCCACGCCTTCGCGTCGATGCGGACATCAACCTTGTCGTTCAGCACCCGCTCGATGTTCTGAGCCAAGCCGCCGCCTG
>JBCBMF010000013.1:0-26449 GCA_039822905.1 Planctomycetota bacterium | reverse complement strand
CCTCGAAGTCGCTGGACGCAGCCGGCGATAGCTACTCGGTCAGCAGCCCCCGCTCGCGCAGGAACTCGATCGCGATCTCGTAGAACTCGTCCGTCACCTGGTGCGCTACACCCGGCAGCACGACGATCGATACATCATCATTGCCAGCAACACCGGTTGCCCGCTTGAGCTCGGCCGTGTTCGACTCCACCGGCACGATCGAATCGTCTTCGCCGAAGATCGCCAGCACTGATGTCTGCGACAGGCTTTCGAGCGAACGCTTCGGGTCGTAGCGGAACCGGCGGAGGAAGATCGAGTCGACCTCGTCGGCCGTCGCCGGGAAGTCGTCGGGCGCGAACATGTCGCCGAACCAGCCTTCCTCTTCAGCGACCTTGCGGATCGCCTCGAAGCGTTCGAAGCTGGTGAGCTTGTCGATGGTCGGGTCGATCGCGATGTCGATGTGCCGCTGCACGAGGGCGGCGCTCTCGGGCGACAGGCCCAGGTCTTCGGCGTACCGCTCGGCCGACTCGCGCTGCTGGGTCTCGATGCTGGTCGCCGGGCCGATCTGCGTGATGACGAACGCCAGCGGCGGCCGCGCGCCGCCCTCGCGCAACCGGCGCATCTCCGCCTCGATCGACGTGTCGGCGAGCGCGTAGGCCGACCATGCGCCGGCGGACGTCGCGAGCACGCCCATACGATCCGCGTCGATCTCCGGCTGCCCTGCCGCCCACTGGAGCGCCGCCTCGGCATCGCCCGTGATCATCGGGAACGTCGCCGAGGGGCAGTCACCCTCGGACTCGCCCGTGCCACGCATGTCGAAGATCAGCGCCGCGATGCCCGCCTCGGCGAACAGCTCGGCCAGCGGCCGACGCCCTGCCCGCGCGTAGCACCCGCGGCCAGGCAGAATCAGCACGCACGCGTGCGGCCCGCCTCCGTCGGGAACGAGCAGTTCACCAGCCAGCCGTATGTCCGTCGCGAACTCGGCTGCGCGTTCGGTGTAGCCGGATTGGCCATGGACGCAGGCGACGGCCGCGACCATCGCCGCGGCGGCGGTCAGGATTCGGGCGAGAAGTCGTCGAGATGGAATGAGCATGGGTTCCGTTCGCTGTCGCTGGTCAAAGGTGGCGGCCGATGCCGCTCCGCCGCGGAAACTAGCACGAATTCTGGGAGCCCGCCGGGCGAATCAGCCGACGTTCCTCTTTGGAAAGCAGTCTGACAGCCCACGGAGTCGGGCGATGCCACGCGCGGAGCGCAACACAGCCCTTGGTCTCGGCGCGATCGGTCTGCTCGCCCTCGCCGGGTGCAGCACCCCCACCGCCGGCCCGCCCGATCCCATCGCGGTCGGTGATTCGGATTGGGTCTGGACCGAAGACGGTGCGTCCGCTGACGCCCCGGCGTCCGGGCTCGAAGCCCTGATCGCCCAGCAGGCCGAGGACCTCCGGAACTACGGCCGCGAGGCCACCGCGAACGACCGAGTGACGCCCATCACACGCGATCGGCCGCCGCCGTTGGTGCTGGATCGGCCTTCGCGAGCCGCGGCCCACCGCACGAACGACCCCACGACACCGCAGCCCCAGGACGCGCTGCTCCGGGCCTTGTCCCTCGCCGGCGGCGGGCCGGGGGTGCTCAACAATGCGCCCCCGCGCGCCATCCCAACGCCGACCGAGACTGCCGATGTCCCTCCGCCCACCGAGGCCGAGCTGGATCGCGGCTCGCGCATCGCCGAGCTGGCGGGAGAGCTGGCGATGCTGCTGAAAGAAGACGCGGCGATGGCGGACGACCCGGGTCGGCCGCTGGTTGCCGCGGCGCTGCTCGAGTCGATCGCGGCGGGCGTCTTGCCCGAGGCCGACCTGCCGGGCGGCGGGAAGCTGATGCTCACCGAAGACGAGCGGGCGTCGCTGCTCGCGCTCCGGTTGCTCGCGGTCCGGCTCGTGGGTGATGAGAGCGATGTCGCCGGCGATCCGCAGCGGGTGCGCGAGGTGCTGCTCGACGCGGCCGAGGGCCTGCGCGAGCACGCGCGAGTGCACATCGTGCGGGCCGAGCTGTGCGAGCGAGCGCCGGGCTTCGGCAGCTACGTGCCGCTTGAGCGGCGGACGTTTCTCGCGGGGCGGACGAATCGGGTGGTCGTGTACGCCGAGGTCGACCACTTCGGGCTCCGGCCGGCGAGCGAGGCCGAGGCGGCGGTCGAGGGCGACCGGGTGGCCGCCGACCTGAAGCAAGAAATGGAGCTCTACCTCCGCGCGGGCGACCCGAACCCGACCTGGCAGCGGACGGTGAACTGGCTGCCCCGGACGAGTCGCCGCGGCTTCCGCGATTTGTTTGTTGCGACACCCATCGAGCTCCCCGCGACGCTGAGCGTGGGCGAATACGATCTTAAAGTCCGTATTGTCGACGAGGTGAGCGGGGCTCAGGACGAGGCGACGATCCCGATCCGGCTGGTGGCCGACGCCTCGGCACTGCGAGGCGAGCCCAGCGAGCGGCAGGCCGAGCGCGATCGCGGGCGAAGCACACCGCAACAGGGTGGATTCTTGCCGAGCTTCGCATCGCGAGCGGTCGAGTAGCCGGCCCTGAACTGGCCTGCCAGACCGGCGGTCCTGAGGCGTATCTCATGGCGCGCGGCAGCGATCACCCCCGCCCGTGGCACCGAATCAGGCGATCCTGGGGGAATCATGGTTCGTTGGCGAGTGGCACGCGATGAGCACCGATAGACGAGTTGCGAATCTCGGCTGCAACTGCACGCCGGGGGCCGCGAACCCATCCGGCGGGTCCATATAAACGTATGGACCGGGTCGGAATGACCCATGTCGGGCGTCGGTTTGTCAGTGATGGCGGCCGAGGCCCGGAACAACCCATCCTCGGCGGGCAGGAGCCCAGTGCCGAAGGGAGCCAGCGATGTTCGAGCGATTCACAGACCGTGCCCGCAAGGTGATGGCCCTGGCCAACCAGGAAGCACAGCGGTTCAATCACGAATACATCGGGACCGAGCACATCCTGCTCGGGCTCGTCAAAGAAGGTTCCGGCGTCGGCGCGAACGTGCTGAAGGCGCTCGGGGTTGATCTCCGCAAGGTCCGGCTCGAGGTCGAGAAGCTCGTCAAGCAGGGCCCCGAGATGGTGACCATGGGCAAGCTGCCCCAGACGCCTCGGGCCAAGAAGGTCATCGAGTACGCGATCGAGGAAGCCCGCAACCTCAACCACAACTACGTCGGCACCGAGCACCTGCTGCTCGGGCTGCTGCGTGAGCACGACGGCGTGGCCGCGCAGGTCCTCCGCAACCTGGGCCTGAAGCTCGAGGAAGTCCGCGAGGAGGTCCTCAACCTGCTTGGCGCATCCGGCGAGGAAGGCGATGAGGGCGGTGCATTGGCCGGCGGCGGCGAGGGCGGCTCGTCCTCGGCACGCGGCAAGAACGGCAAGAGCCGGACGCCGGCGCTGGATAGCTTTGGTCGCGACCTGACCGAGCTCGCCAAGGAGAGCGATCTTGATCCGGTCATCGGCCGCGAGCGTGAGATCGAGCGCGTGGTGCAGGTTCTGTGCCGGCGGACGAAGAACAACCCGGTGCTGCTGGGTGAAGCGGGCGTCGGCAAGACGGCGATCGTCGAGGGCCTGGCGCAGCGGATCGTCGCTGGGGAAGTCCCCGACATCCTGCACGAGAAGCGGCTGGTCGTCCTCGACCTCGCGATGATGGTTGCGGGCACGAAGTACCGCGGCCAGTTCGAAGAGCGGATCAAGGCCGTCATGAACGAGGTCCGCAAGGCCAAGAACGTCGTGCTGTTCATCGACGAGCTGCACACGCTCGTCGGTGCGGGCGGCGCCGAGGGCGCGATCGACGCGAGCAACGTGCTGAAGCCCGCGCTCGCACGCGGCGAGATCCAGTGCGTCGGCGCGACGACGTTCGACGAGTACCGCAAATACATCGAGAAGGACGCGGCGCTGGCCCGTCGTTTCCAGGCGATCACCGTCGAGCCGCCCAGCAACGAGCAGACGGTCGAGATCATCAAGGGCCTGCGCGACAAGTACGAGGAGCATCACCGCGTGCAGATCACCGACGAGGCCGTGAAGGCGGCGGTGGATCTGGCGGGCCGGTACATCACCGGCCGGGTGCAGCCCGACAAGTCGATCGACGTGATCGACGAGGCGGGCGCTCGCGTACGCATCAAGAGCATGACCAAGCCGCCAAACCTGGCCGAGCTTGAGAGCGACATCGAGAAGCTCTCGATCGAGAAGGACGAGGCGGTGAAGGCGGCGGACTACGAGCGTGCGGCCGAGCTGCGCGACCGCGCCGAGAAGCTCCGCAAGGAGAAGGAAACGATCCAGGCCGAGTGGCGGGATAAGAGCCAGCAGACGGGCGGCGTCGTCGATGAAGAGGTCATCGCCGAGGTCATCAGCAAGATGACCGGCGTGCCGCTGCAGCGGCTCGAGAAGGAGGAGGCCCAGCGCCTGCTCTCGCTCGAGGCGGAGCTGCACAAGGCGGTCATCAGCCAGGACGAGGCGATCAAGGCGGTGTCGAAGTCGATCCGCCGGGCGCGTGCCGGTCTCAAGGATCCGAAGCGGCCGATGGGCAGCTTCATCTTCGTCGGGCCGTCGGGTGTTGGTAAGACGCTGCTGAGCAAGGCGCTGGCCGAGTTCATGTTCGGTGACGCCGACAGCCTGATCCATCTTGACATGTCCGAGTACATGGAGAAGCACAACGTGTCGCGTCTGGTCGGCGCGCCTCCCGGCTACGTCGGCTACGAGGAGGGCGGCCAGCTCACCGAGCAGATCCGTCGTCGCCCGTACGCGGTCGTGCTTCTCGATGAAGTCGAGAAGGCGCACCCCGACGTGTTCAACATGCTCCTCCAGATCATGGAAGAGGGGCGGCTCACCGACTCGTTCGGCCGGCACGTCGACTTCCGCAACACCGTCATCATCATGACGTCGAACATCGGCGCGGACCTGATCAAGGGCGGCGCGGGCTTCGGCTTCCAGAAGCGGACCGATGGCGTCGACTACGACAACATCAAGGGCGTGCTGCTCAAGGAGATCGAGCGGTTCTTCCGGCCCGAGTTCATCAACCGTCTCGATGACGTCATCGTGTTCAGGCCGCTGACCAAGGAAGACCTGGTCGAGATCGTCGAGTACGAGGTGGCGAAGGTCGGCGAGCGTCTGAAGCAGCAGTCGATCGAGCTCGTGCTCGATCAGGCCGCGAAGGATTTCCTGATCGACAAGGGCTACAACCCCGACTTCGGCGCAAGGCCGCTGCGTCGGGCGCTCGGAACGTACATCGAGGACCCGCTCAGCGAGATGCTGCTCGCCGGTGAGATCGGGGCGGACTCGATCGTGAGCGTGACACGGAAGGACGAGGCGGACAACCTGTTCTTCGAGCCGAAGGATCGGCCCGCGGACGAGACGTCGTCCGAGTCCGGCGCATCTGAAGATGATGACAAGCCCGTTGAAGCGGGCGCGGGGTCGACCTGAGAAGTCCGGTAACTTTGGCAACCTCCACAAGGCCTCGTCTCGCGACGGGGCCTTGTTTCATTGCGGACGGGTCGCAAAGCACGGCTTCGGCGGCGTGCAACAAAAATCGCCCAAAATGCCCTTGAACAGCTTGTATCCGGCCGGCGGCACTGATATCTTCGCCGAGTGGGAATCGTTTCCGGGCGGCAATCCGGGGGCGAGAAGAGATACAGCGGTTAGATGGGCGAGAGATCGATGACCTACGTAGTGGTTATCACACGGTTCAAGTTGATTTGAACGGTACGTAGTGCTGCCGGGCTGTTACGGCCCAGGGCATCGGTGTCTTGCAGCATCGTCAATCGCGGAAGATGAGTTGGCGGGGGCGTGTTGTGGGACCGTCCGAGACGTCGCTCTATCCGTGTGCCGCTGGGGTCGTGATCGCGGATCACGGCTGACGAGTAGTGGGTCGCGCTGGCGGTTAGTGCTCGACTCAAGCCGCGAGTGCCGTAGACTCGCACATGGGAAGAGCCGCGGCGTGTGGACCGCGGCCACAATTTGTTCGAGCGGGTTTAAACCCGCTGGAGAGGGAAAGACAAAATGAAGAAGGCTATTGCTTTGTTTGCAGCGGCCGGCCTCGCGGCCGCGTCAAATGCACAGGTCACCATCAACCTCGGTGATCTCAACGTTACCGATGCCGGTATCTCGGTGGACCTGAACGGTGCCGGCATCGCTGCCGGGACTTACCAGTCGTACACCCTTGAGGTCGACTGGCTCGCGGGCCCGGGCGCCCCGTTTTCGAACGAGGCCATCTGGGCGCTGACCGACGCCGCGTTCGCGCCGGGCGTCGATGACCCGGCCCTGTTCACGTTCTTTGCCGATCCGGGCGTCGCGCCAAACTCGGCCGGCAACGGTGACGCGACCACCCTAAACTGGGGTGGCAACTTTGACATCAACTATGAGGGCGGCGACTCGCTGTTCTTCAACGCTCTTCAGACCTTCGGCGGCTCGAGCGCCACGTGGGGCAACACGACCCTGACGCTCTCGACCGGCGCGGCCCCGACCAACAACTTCATCCCGGGCGCGCCCGCGGCCAACCAGCCCGACGCGATCGACCTGGGCGTTCTCGGCGACGAGGGCAACTTCGTCATCGACACGTTTAACAGCGACTTCGACACCGAGCTTGGTCTGTACGACCAGGCCGGTGATCTGGTCGCGATCAACGACGACGCCGTCGCCGGCGTCTTCGGCCCGTCGGAGATCGACGTCGCCGACGACACCCTGTTCGATGGCCTCGGAGCCGGCGAGTACTTCATCGCCCTCGGCGGGTTCAACATCATCTACGGCGCGAGCGACTTCGACGCTCAGCCCGACGCCGGCCTGGGTTCCGCGGGCGGTAACTTCGTCGTCTCGGTCGACGGTACTGAGGTCGCTACGGGTGTCCACCCCGAGCTCAGCATCACGTGGCTGAAGTTCACCGTGGTCCCGGCTCCGGCCTCGGCTGCGCTGCTCGGCCTCGGCGGCCTCGCCGCTGCCCGTCGCCGCCGCTAAGGCTCGACGGCCTCCTGACTCTCACCGCGGCCGGCTCACCGGTCGGCCGCGGCTTTGCTCGTCTTGGGACTGCGACCCGTGGGGACGAGCAACTGTCTCTCTGTTTCTGTCTCTCTCTAACCTGTGGACCTTCCGGCCTGTGAAAGCGGACCGGAAGGTTTTTTCATGCACGGATTATGTCAACGATCACGGGTAAACCGGGATCGAGACATCACCCATGAACTCAAGGTAGTTCGCGTGCCGGCCCGCCGACGTGGTGTAGATCGGCCGGTTGACCTGGTCGTAGCTGAGCGTGCGCACCGTTCGCCTGGTCTTGTAGAACTCGTTGCACGCGTCGTCCCACTCGAGCCCGAGGAACTCGATGATCCGAGGGAACTGTGTCGCTGGGTCGCGCACCAGCTCCTCGTAATGCACATCGAGGATCGGTACGTCGAGCGTCGCCTTCCAGTGGTCCATCATCCGGCGGGACTGCTCCCACGCCGGGAAGATCCACTCGAACCGCGTCGTCCACGGGTGTACCGCGTGGTTGAAGCCGCCCATGTAGCAGCTGACCGCAACATCGCGCGGGTCGCGGATCGCGTGAATGATCCGCGTCTTGGGGAAGAGCCTGGCGATCAGGCCCACGAGCTTGTTGTTGCCGAGAGCCTTGTTCACCACGCGCTCGGCGCCGGCCGGGGCGCGCTTGGTCAGGTCGCGCACGTACGCGTTCGCCGTCTTCGTCCACGCGCCCTCGTTGAACTTGCCGAAGCAGTCCGGCGGCTCCTTGTCCGCGTCGTACGCGAAGCTCAGCTGCTTGGCGAACGTCTCGATGAACGCCAGTTCACCGACGCCGGCGGCCTTCGGGTGCGCGTCGATGATCTGGTCGATCAGGCTCGTGCCGCTGCGCGGCATGCCCGCGACGAACACGGGCAGCTCGCTATCGCACGCGGCGAGCGGGAACTTCGCCATCGCCTCGGCCGACCAGATGTCGATCAGCGTCGAGACCTGCTCCTCGTACAGCTCGGGGCTGAACTCGAGCTCGCCGACGCGGTTGGCGATGGCGGCGGCCTCAACAGCGTCCGCGTAGCGCTTGCTCCGATCGCACGCCTTGGCCTTCACGTGCATCGCCACACGCTTGAGGTTCTCGTCCGGCTCACCTTCCATGAGCCCGTCGATCTCGGCGATCGCCGCGTCGTAGTCCTTGGCGTGCACGCAGAGCTTTGCCCACTCGAACCGCACCGGCGGCGGCGCGGCGGTGCCCTTCTTCGCGTAGGCCTCGATCAGCGGCCGGATCACCGCGCGGGCCTCTTCGAACCGACCGCCCTCTTCCATCGCGCCGCCCATGACCACGCTCGCCGGCTCGTTGTTGGGCAGCTTTGCGAGGATCTTCTGCGCGGCCTCGATGCTTTCGTCGGTGTTGCCGGCCGTGCGGTGCAGACGCGCGAGCAGGAAGTGTGCGTCCGCGTGATCGAAGATCCGCAGCGACTGCTTGGCGTACTCGATCGCGCGCGGGATGTTGAACTGCTTCTCGCAGATGATGCCGAGCAGGAAAAGCGCCTCCGGGTCCTGCTTGAAGCCGGTGGACATCGGCTCAAGCAGCTTGATCGCGTCGTCGAACTTCTTCTCGCCGACGAGCTTCCGCGCATCGCCGATGGTCTGCTGGCGTTTCTCGGTCTGCTTGGGCGCACCGGCGGCTCGCGGTGGGGGTTGCATAGTCATAACGCATCTTTCGGCGTTTCGGAGCCGTCGGCGGGGTCCGGGTGGATCGGCCACGAAAAAACCGCGCCCGATTCCGGGCACGGTGTGATCGGACGGGCGAAGTCGGCGGGGTCAGCGTCGGCGGCGGGCCGCGGCCAGACCGCCGAGGCCCAGCAGCGCGGCCGAGGCCGGCGACGGGATCAGCGTCGCGCTCGCAAACGAGATCGAAAATGGGCCGAAGGGAGGCCGAACCCCGGCCACTCCGGTGCTGACTCGCATTCCGATCACGTAGTCCACGCCGGCGAACACCTCGATCGACTCCGCGCCCAGAGAGTTGAGAGGCGCATCGAACAGCAGAACACCGTTCATTTCGTCGAAAACAATAAAGCTCTGCCGGTTTCCGACCTCGAATCCCGCACGAGTGAAATCCCAGGCGAGTTCGAGCGTCGCGTTTCGGTCGACTGTCACGGCAGCAGACGCCCGTGTGCTGATGAAACCGTCGTAGTCGATCACGTCCGCATACGACGTCGCTGCGATCCGTGCTGACGAGATAGACGCCGTGCCGTAGCCGTTGATCTCTGGGCCGTAGTTGCTCGGCAACGCGTAGGTCAGGCTGTCGCCGATCCCGCCGTTCACGGATTGCAAGTCAAAGTACCCGACACTGTAGTAGTCGTAGCCTTCCACGCTCAGAAACGTATCCGTGTCGTCGTACGCGCCCTGTGTTCCCGAGAGCTGGAACTGCTGCGCCGAAGCGTTGGCCGCCATGCCCGCCGAGAGCAGCGCGCCGCCGAACAGCATCTTGGTCTGCGTCTTCATGGTCTCTCCTTCACGGTTTCGCGCGATCATCTTCCATACTCGTGAGCGTACAGGCCGATGCCGACGTATTGAAGAGCGGAATGGGATAGCAAGCGGCGAAATCGACTCCGTAGACATGAATCAAACTGAATGGTTACGGATCAGCGGCGGCGGCGGGCCGCGGCAAGACCGCTGAGGCCCAGCAACGCGGCCGAGGCCGGTGCGGGGATCAGGGTCGCCGTTGCGAACGCGGCGAACGGGGGCGGCGTGCCCAGATCATCAGGCCAGTCAGATCCCACATCCGCTCTGGCAAAGATCTGATAGTTCGTCCCGGCGAGAAGCTGAACCGATGCGGTGCCGGCGCTCGCGTTTGGTGCTCTGAACAGCACCACGCCGCCCGCCGATTCATCCACGATTTGGAGCGTCCCGTTTACATCGAATCCTTGGTCTGAGAAGTCCCACGCCAGTTCGAGCGTCGCATCCCGATCAACAGTCACGGCACCGAACGCGCGAGCCGTCAGGCTGCTGTCGAGATACCCGAGATAGCCATTGGAGTAGGCTTCCGCGGAGAACTGGGTCGTGGTGATCGATGCGGAGCCGCTGGCGTTGACAAAGGAGTAGCTGTAGCTGTCGCCGAAGCCGCCGTCGACGGATCTGGTGCCGAAGTAGCCGACGCTGTAGTAGTCGTACCCCGAGACTTCCACGAGGGTGTCGGCATACCCAAAGATCGACTGCGTGCCCGACAGCTGGAATTGCTGTGCCGATGCGTCCACGTGCATACCCGCCGCGAGCAGCGCTCCGCCAAACAGCATCTTGGTCTGCGTCTTCATTGTCTCTCCTTGCACGTCGCGGTGCGGTCGTCTTCCACCGCCCGCAGCGTACCGGCCAACGCCCGGCACTTGAAGAGCGAACGGGAGAGAAGGGGTTGAAGTTTGCTTAAAAGAAGCCGCGCCCGGCGGGACCGGGCGCGGCTCAGGATGACATGACGCACTGTCGCTGGCGTATCAGCGGCGGCGGCGGGCCGCGGCGAGGCCGGCGAGCCCCATCAGGGCGGCCGATGCCGGGGCCGGGATCAGCGTAGCCGTGGCGAAGGCAGAGGTGTCCTGTGCGGACGTTGCGACAAGGTTGATGCCGTAGTTCACGCCCGCGAGCAGGTTGAGTGACGCGGTGCCGGCCGTGAAGGCGTCCGTCTCGAACACGAGCACGCCGCCGGCCGACCAGTCGACGACGGTGATGTTGCCGAGCGGCCCGAAGCCGCCTTCACCGGTGAAGTCCCACGCCAGGTCGAGCTGGCCGTCCTGGGTGACACCGAGGTAGCCGTAGGCCTGCGCGAACGCACCGCCGAGGGAGTCGGTGTTGCCGAAGCCGTCCGAAGACGCGGACAGCTGGTTTGATGTAATCGAGCTGCTCGCGCTGCCGTACGCGTTCGAGATGCTGTAACTATCGCCGAAGCCGCCGTTCTCCGACGCGCCGCCGTCCGCGTACGGCCCGATGGCGTAGAAGTCGTACACATAGCCCGACACGACCGTGTCGGGGTAGGGCGGGACGTTACCGGGCAGCGTAAAGCTCTGCGCCGAGGCGTTGGCGACCATGCCGGCCGACAGTAACGCGCCGCCGAACAGGGTCTTGGTTGTCTTGTCCATCTCTGTGTCTCCTGTCTCTGAGTGTTCAGCGCGAACGCGGCCTACGGAGCCACTCCCCATCGCGAGCGGAACGGCCAAGGGCCGCCCGTTCCGATGCGAATACGAACGCTGCTTTCCGGTGTGTCGAGTCTCTCAATCTACCTGTCTGCTGTTTAAGTTACCCCGATCCGGGTGGGCGCACAAGCACCGATCAGGCTCAATCGGTCGCCCGCGGTCCGAAAACCGGAGCGAACTGCCGGGGCCCCGCACGCGATACGATCGCCTATGCCAGCGATTCTGCGTTACCTGCTGAAGCTCGGTCCGACCAACCCGATCACCGTCCGGCTCGTCCAAGGCGGCTCCCAGCGGCGAAGGCACCTTTACATCCGGGCCCTCTACCTCGGGTCGATGATCCTGGTCCTGCTCTGGCTGCTGCTGATCAACACCGACACGGGCGTGGCGGATTATCGGGCCCTGGCGGCCGCGGGCGCGGGCTCGTTCGCCATGATCGCCTATCTCCAGATCGGCCTGATCTGCGTGCTCGCCCCCGTTTTCATGGCCGGCGCGATCGCCCAGGAGGCCAGCCCGCGGACGTGGGACATCCTGCTCACCACGCCCATGACTCCCGGCCAGATCGTGCTGGGCTCGCTCTTCGGGCGGCTGTTCTTCATCCTCGCGCTGCTCGCGTGCTCGCTGCCGCTGTTCGCGCTCACGCAGTACTACGGCGGCGTGCCGGGCCGGTCGATCTTCGCGGCGTACCTCATCGCGGGCTCCGCCGCCACGCTCGTTGGCTCGATCGCCATCGCGCTCAGCTCGAGCCGGGTGGTTGGCAGGCGCGCCGTGTTCGCGTTTTACATCACGGTCGTCAGCTACCTCGCGGTGACCATCGGCGTGGACCGGTTCCTGGTCCAGGCGGGCTACGGCGCGGGCGAGGCCGGCGACGGCGTCACGTGGATGACCGCGATCAACCCGTTCCTCGCGCTCAACGCGATGCTCGAGCCGACGAACTACCCGCGAGCCGACGCGCTCGATCCGTCGCTCTCAGCACTCGCTCGTTTCATGCTCGCCACGCCCGTCACCGCGTGGTGCGTCGGCAGCCTCGTGCTCAGCTTTGTCATGATGCTCGCGAGCGCGATCACCGTCCGCGCGGGTGGGCTGGCGACGATGACCGGGGCCTCGGGAGGCCGTCGCCGACGCCTCGGCAAGCGCGTCAGCACGGGCGACAACAGCACGCAGGACGCGGACGAAGACCACCGCGCGCCGCGGCAGGTCTGGAACAACCCCGTGGCCTGGCGAGAGGCCGCGGCGCGCAACTCGACGCTCGGCCGGATCATCGCGCGGTGGACGTTCGTCGGCCTCGGGCTCGCGTGGGGCATCGGGCTCGTGGTCGCGTATCACACAGGAAGCATGAACGCCGACTCGTTCCGGCTCGCGCTCGCGACAACAGTCCTCGGTGAGCTCGCGGTCACGACGCTCGTTGCGATCAACATGAGCGCCACCGCCATCAGCCGCGAACGCGAGGACGGCACGCTCGACCTCTTGCTCACAACGCCGCTCACCGCGTCGGCGTACCTCAACGGCAAGCTGCGCGGGCTGATTACCTATTTGCTGCCGCTGATCCTCGTACCGGTGCTCACGATCGGTTTCGCCGGCGCGTACGCATGGCTCGGCAGCATCCAAGATTTCGATACGGCCACCGTCCAAGGCTCGATCGGCCAGCAGACGCTCAGCTTCCCGGTCGTGCTGCCCGAGTCGTTGCTGATCGCGGGCGTGATCTCGATCGCGTTCATCGCGTGCTGCGTGATGATCGGGCTTAACTTCAGCCTGCGCAGCAAGGGCACGCTCGCGTCGGTCGTGGCGGCGGTCGCGGTGATCGCCGTCGTCGCCGGCTCGCTCGGGCTCTGCGGGTTCCTGTCGGCAGACGAGATCGCGACCGTCGGCCCCGCCCTCGCCGCCTTCAGCCCGGCCAGCGCCGTCCGCGCCATGGTCGACCCGCGCAACGGCTTCCTCGGAACGCTCGGCGAGCAGTCGCTGACGACAGCTCGAGTCGCGCTTGGCATCGGCTCGGTCATCGCCGCCGCCGGCTACGTGCTGGCGGTGTACGCGATCCATGCGCACATGGTGCGGAACTTCGACTTCACGGTGCGCAAGCTGGCGGGGATGAAGTAAAGCGATGAGCATCAACAGCCTCGATGCGCTCGTTGTTGTCTTGGTAGCCATCCTCCCTGGGTTCGTCTCACATCTTGTCTATCGCGCCGTGCTACCTACACGAACTCCGTCGGGCCAGGAGCAGGTCTTCATTTCGCTCGCGTTCGGCACGATTAACTTCGCAATTCACTCGTGGTGGCTTGTCAGCATTGTCTTTGACGCACAAGAAGCCGTCGGGACATGGGCCGCCGATCATCCTGTGCGCGCAGCGATAGGCAGCTTTGTATACCTTCTTCTGACACCTGCAACGATTGGTTACCTTCCTGCCCTGACTCGAAAGCACTTCCGAATCCCAGGCATACTGGCCCCGCACCCTACAGCATGGGATCATTTCTTCAGCAAGTCGCCAGGCTGTCTGGTTTACGCCGTTCTCAAAGACGGGACGCGAGTCGCAGGCCTGTACGACGAAGCAGGGTCGGGCTATGCATCGGCGTTTCCCAACCCACAGTCCGTCTACCTCCCGAGCGTCTTCCCTCTCAATGACGAGGGCGCGATAATCGGCCCGCCCGTTGAGCACTCCAAGGGCGTGATCATCCGAGCAGACGACTGCATCTTGCTGGAATTCATGGACGTACCTACAATTGATGAGAAGTCGCTCTGGAGTGAACATGATGGGCCGGAAGAAGCCAACCAATAAGGGACCGAGCTTGGCTGTTCGTGGCGGTGGTTACGCGGCTGGCAAGGCGCCCCGCCCTTCCACGAACCAGGCGGCCTATCCAGTCCGGCCCGCAGCATCGGGAACGCCGAAGCCGAAGCAGGCCAGCTAAAACTCCTTCCGCAGCCTCGCGCTGGGGATATCGAGCTGGCCGCGGTACTTCGCCACGGTCCGCCGGGCGATCTCGATGCCGCGTTCTTTCAGGGCCTTGGCCAGCGCATCGTCCGACAGCGGCTTGCTCTTGTCCTCGTTGTCGACGACCTCGCGGAGGGCCGCCTTCACCGCGTCGTAGCTGACTTCCTCTCCCGAGTCGGTCGCGAGGCCGCCGGTGAAGAAGCCGCGGAGGGGGACGATGCCGCGGGGGGTCTGGATGTGCTTGTCGGCCACGGCCCGGCTGACGGTCGCGACGTGCACGCCGAGCTGGTCGGCGACCTGGGTCATGGGCAGGGGCCTCAGCTGCTCGGGGCCGTAGTCGAAGTAGTCGCGCTGGGCGTCGACCACGACCCGCAGCACGCGCAGCACGGTGCTCGCCCGCTGGTTAACGGCGTCGATCAGCCACTGCGCGTTCGCCACGTTCGTGCGCACGAAGTCGCGGTCCTTCTTTTCCAGGCTCTTGTCCGACGCGAGCTTGGCGTACTCCTGGTTCACCCGGAGGTTCGCATGCCGGCGGTCGGCCAGGTAGGCGATGTACGCGTCCTGCTCCTCGTCGTATTCGACGACGGCGTCGGGCATGACGAACTCGCTGCGCGTCGGCGCGAGCGCGCGGGCCGGCGCGAGGCTCAGGCGACGCATGAACTCCATCGCCTGCTTGATGTCGTCCATCGACATGCCGGTCGCCTCGGCGATCTTGGGCAGGCGGTTCTGCGAGAGATTTTCCAGATGCGACTCGATCAACGTGCGGACGTGCGCGAGCAGCTCGGCGTCGCGCTCGCCGGGTTCGTCTTCGATGGCGTCGAGCTGGAGCAGCAGGCACTCGCGCGTGTCGCGGGCGGCGGTGCCGGGCGGGTCGACGAGCAATTGCACAGCACCGAGAGCGTCTTCCAGCATCGCCTCGGACACGCCAAGGTTCGCCGGTGATTTCTCGGCGACTTCGGACAAGGGCATGCGCAGATAGCCGTCTTCATCGAGCGAGCCGATGATTAGCGCACCGGCCTTGAGCATCGCTTCATCGACGTCGGCGATGCGCCACTGGTCCATGAGCTGGTCCTGCAGCGTGCCCTGCCGGGCGGGTGCCTGCGCCATTGCCTCGGCACGCGCATCGGGCTCGCCTTCGAGCCGCGAGTTCGCCCGGCCCGTGTCCGACTCGCGCACGCGGTCCGCCGACGAGTCGAACTCGTTCTCGACGACATCGGGCACGTCGCTCGTGAACTCGTCGAGCCGTTCGAAGCTGTCGCTGGCCTCGTCGTGATCGGCATGATCGTCGGTGCGCTCGGGGGTATCGAGCTCGTCACGCTCGGGCTCGGCGAGCTCAAGCGTGATGTTGCCCTCGAGCTCCTGCTCGATGCGCTCTTCGAGCTCGGCGAGTGGCAGCTGGAGGATCTCCATCGACTGGATGACCCGCGGCGCCAGCTTCATCGACTGGCCGAGCTTCATCGACTGCGACTGGTTGAAGTGCATCGACACCGCTAGGGCTCCGTCACCCGCACCCGGCCCTCGATGGCGTCGGCGAGCACGGCCTTGCTGGCCAGCTGCATCGACCATCCGGCGGGCAGCCCCCGCGCGAGCCGGCTGATCGTGACGCCCCCACCTTGAGACAAGCCTTGCAGGCGATCCATGAGCAGCAGCGATGTTCCGTCGCCCTCGACCGTTGGGTTCATGCCGAGAATGACCTCAGTGATGCGCTCTCCGCCCGCGTTTGCCTCAGGCTTCCGGATGCGCTCGAGCAGCTCGGCGAGCGTGAGGTCTTCGGGGCCTACGCCGTCGAGCGGGCTGAGGCTGCCGAGCAGGACGTGGTACAGGCCTTTGTACATGCCGGCTTGTTCGAGCGCGATCAGATCTTTGGGCTGCTCAACGACGAGGACCGTTGTCCGATCGCGCGCGTCATCGCAGCAGATCGGGCAGGGGTCGGCCTCGGTCAGGTTCGAGCACACCGAGCAGTGGCCGATGGCTCGCTTTACGTCGGCGATCGCCTTGGCGAGGCGGTCCGCGCTTTCCCTGTCGTGCTTGAGCACGTGGAAGGCGAGCCGCTCGGCGCTGCGCTTCCCGATGCCCGGCAGGCGTGTCAGCTCATCGAGCAGCCGCTCGACTGGCGCGGGGTAGGCGAGCGACCGCTTCACACGCCCCGACTCCGCCGGTTTCTGGCCGTCCATGGGTGCCATCGGGTCATGGTACCCGTCCCTACCATCGGGGCGATGGACGACGGCGGATCATCGCTTCGGATCACGCGCATCGTGCTGATCGTGCTCGCGCTCGCGGCGCTCGGGTGGTACCTGCGCTTCGGCGTGCGGGATCATGTCTGGGCTCGGAACTTTGCCGTCGTCACACCCGGGGAGGTCTACCGCTCGGGTCGGCTGAGCACGACCGCGACGGCCCGCGTGGTTGACAACCGCGGCATCAAGACGATCATCGACCTTGGGGCGTTTATCCCCGGCTCGATCGAGGAGCGTCGGGCGCAGCGGACGGCCGAGGCTCTGGGCGTGACGCGCTACCGGCTCGATCTCGAGGGCGACGCGACCGGCAACCCGAACGAGTACGCGCACGCGCTTCGGCTCGTCAACGACCCCGCGAACCGGCCCGTGCTCGTGCACTGCGCCGCCGGCAGCGAGCGGACGGGGTGCTTCATCGCGCTCTACCGAGCGCAGGAGAGCGGTGAATCGGTCAACGCCGTGCTCGATGAGCTGATGGCCGAAGCGCAGAGCTACCGCAACAGCACGCAGCCCGATCTGCGGACGATGCTTGAGGTCTGGGGCGATCGGATCCTCGAGGCCGTGCGCACGGGCGAGGACGTGCGCGGCATCGAGCCGACGAGCGTGCCGTCGCCCATCACGAACGACGCCGGGCTGACGCTAGACGATCCGCGGTACGACGCGGACTCGCCGTACAAGCACGAGGTGCCGGTGCCGAACGACTTGCAAGCGGACGTTCAACCGGAAACCGACTCTTGATGCGCGGACTCGTGGGCTTCTTGCTCGTGATAGCGGTCTCGGCGGCGGTCTACCTGCCGGATCTTGGCGATCGCGGATTCGGCGCAAGCGAGGGGCACCGCGTCGTGCCGGCGGTCGAGTTCGCTGAACGAGAAGCGTGGCTGCTGCCGACGATGTTCGAGACGGTGTACATCCGCAAGCCGCCGGGCATGCCGATCGCGATCATGCTCAGCTCGGAGGTCTTCGGCTGGACCGAGTTCGGCGCACGGTTCGTCAGCGCGGCGAGCGTGATCCTGGGCGGTGCTGTGCTGGCCGGCTTCGGCATCCGCTGGTTCGGCGCACGGTTCGGCTGGTCGGCCGGCCTCGCGTATGTGCTCGCGCCGGTAGTAATTGCAACCGGGCGTGCCGCGGAGATCGAGGCGCTTCACAACTTGTTTGTGCTGCTCTCGTGCGTGCTGATCATCGATCTGGTCGTTCGCAAACCGGGCAGGGGCATCGACCGCGCGGTGTTCGGCGGCGCTGCGCTCGGCGTCGCGCTGCTCGGCACGGTCCTGACCAAGGGACCGGCGGCGATCCCGACGGTCGCGGGAACGGTGATCGCTTCGGGCATGATCGTGCGACGCTGGCGTGCGCTGCTCTCGCCGGCGGTGATGGTTGGAGTTGTGATCGCCGGCGGCGTGTCCGCGTGGCTCGCGATCGAGCTCGCTGCGCAGCTCGAAACACGTGCTGAGCCGCATGTTGTGCAGAGCCCGCTTGCGTTCTCGTTCACGGCCGGACAGCTGTTTGCGGTTCTGGCGTTGCCGATCGCGGCGTTCGCGTCGCACCTGCCGGCGTCATTGGCGATGCTGCCGCTTGTGGGCTGGCAGGACCTCGACGATCGCGACCGCGTGGCACGCGCGTGCGCACGGGCATGGCTGGTGTCGATCCTGATCTACATGGCGTTCGGCGTGTCGAACAACCGGTACGCGCTGCCCTCGATCGGGCTCGCGTGCCTATGTGTGCCGTGGGCTCTCTACGCGACGGCACACCGGTTCAGTGGGCTGCGGAAACTCGGCTCAACGCTCGCGGTGCTCGGCTCACCAAAGATCATGCTTGCATTGCTGATTGCCGCGGCGTTTGCGCGCAACTGGCTTGTTGAACGGCGCGAAGCGATCAAGAGCGGCCGCGGGCCCGGCGTCATGCTCGCTGAAGCGCTCGTGCAGGAGACGCCGCTGCCGATCGAGGTGTGGGCAGATCAGCTGATCGAGGTTCGGCCGGAGACGCTGCTCTACGCCGAACGCCGCGCAGATGAGAACGGCCGCGAGCTGCGCGGGTTCTGGAGCGCCTCGTGGGACCCGGTCGAGGAGTCTGGGCCGAGCGTGCCGAGCGTTGCACCGGGGCTCGCACGCTTCGTGGTGCTCCGCCGAGATACGGATGAGTTTGGATTAAGCGAGCTCGAGCGGTTCCGCGATGCGGGGCTGACGCACCGGCTGCTCGCGGTGTACGACGGGGGTGTGTACCCGGACGGCGAGCGCAACGGCGAGACCGTGTACCGGTTCCCGTTCACGGCGTTTCGTGTGCTGCCCGAGTAGTGGCGGTGAGATCGCGAAAGACACCGCTCGCTCGCGCGGGGCTTGTGAACGCCGATGAGAGCGGCCGACGCTTACGGGCAGCCGGCGTTGAAGTTGATGACCCACGCGTTGAAGTCCGCCGGGTCGCAGCCGCCGTCGCCGTTCTGGTCGCACTCGGCGGCCTGCGCGTTGAACGCGATGACCCACGCGTTGAAGTCGGCCGGCGTCAGCTCGCCGTCGCCGTTGGTGTCGGCCGGGCATTCATCGCTCGGCGCGACCGTGTCACCGGGTCCGACAATCGTGTTGCTCGTCGCCTCGATGGGCCGGAAGCTCGCCCACTGGCTGGTGACCCAGACGTAGGTCTCACCCTCGAAGAGCAGCTGGCTGATGAACGACGTGCCGCGGGGGATGCCGAACGGCGAGTTGCCGTTGCCAAGGCCGTAGTCGTGCAGGTTCTCGAGCGGCTGGCTCGGGTCGAACGAGCCTCTGTACAGGAAGCTGAAGTGATCACGCCCCGAGCTGAGCACGCTGGTCAGGTCGTAGACGCCCGACTCGGTGACCTCGAACTCGAACGCGTCGAACGATACGGGGCCGAGGCCCGAGACGCCGTCGATGAAGAACGGCCGGTTCCAGCTCGTCGCCGGGTCGGGCGTGGCGTCATAGGTCTGCGTGACCTCGGCCGCGTCGGTGAGCAGGTGGACGCTGACGTCGCGCAGGCCGTAGACCCAGTTGCTCGGGAAGGCGGTGGTGTCGAACGTGAAGGTCCACGTGCCGTCGGCGTCGGTCGGAGGCGTGAACCGCCGCGCGCCGTCGGCGAGCGGATAGTCAGCGATGGTCACGTCGCCGCCAATGGGCGTGAAGACGCCCGAGTCGCCACCGGGGCTGGTTGCTTCGAGGCTGACATCGAGCGCCCACGGCCCGGTGCCGCCGCCGGTGTCGCCCGCGACAAGCGTGAAGAGCCCGACCAGTCCGAAGCCCGTTACCGGATCGGTGATCTCGGAGAACTCGACCGGCACACTGACGCCCGTCGCCGGCACGTTGAGGTCGGCAAGATCCCCCGACGCGACGAGCCGGAGCGCCTGCCCGGACGCCGGCAGCGCCAAAGAGACCAACGAAACAGTGACGAACGAACGAGCCAAACGGTTCATGCAGCGGTACCTCCGCCGCCAGCGTAGCGGCATGACGCACGCGCTCCAAGGCCAAACCGACGGCTCGCCGCGCCGTGGTCTGGGCTCGGCTCAGCCCATCGGCGGGTACATGAACTCCTGCTGCACCACCTTGCCGTCCTTGATGGTGTAGACCGCGGTCTCGCTCATGGTCATGCGCGGCCACGAGCCGTCTTTGGGCTCGACGTCCATCGTGTAGCGGACGGCGACCGAGTCGGTGCCGAGGTAAGGCCCGTCGGCGCTGAAGCTGTGCAGCATGTGGGCCGCCATCCACTCGTCGGCCTTCTTGTGCACGGCATCGAAGCCCTGCGCACGAGTGCCGTCGCCCTCGATCGAGACAAAGTCCGGGTGAAAGTGGGCGTTCCACAGCGGCATGTCATCGGTGGTGCCGCTGTTGACGTGGTCGATGATGGCCTGGCCGATGCCGGCGAGCGGATGGGGTGGGGGTTGGTCGTTCATGGCGTGCTCCTCGGGCGCGTGATCGCGCCCAAGGAGTCTACCGAACGTCACGGGCAGCCCGCGTTAAAGTTGATGATCCATGCGTTAAAGTCGCCGGCTGAGCACACGCCGTCGCCGTTCTGATCGCACGCGAGCGACTGCGTGTTGAACGCGATAATCCAGCCGTTGAAATCGCCCGGCGTCAGCTCGCCGTCGCCGTTGGTGTCGGCAAGGCACGGCGGCCCTCCGACAGGGCAGGCGGTGAGATGGAGGACGTTCGGGACACCCGACGATCTCCAATCACCGTTGGGGTTTTCAAACTGGTATCCATCAAAGGTGATGCCCGGTGCTGGGGTTGGTTCCACTTCCGGTTCGCGGCTGGTCCAGTTCAGTCGTTCTGCATCCAGAATGGTGTCGCCGTCGACGACGATCCAGTACTGGGTGTTGGTCTCAAGCACGAAGCCCGGTTCGGCGAGCCTGAGCGTTGAGACGACAAGGTCGGCCGAGCTCCCCGCGGGGATGGTGTCGGGAGCGAAGGCGGCGAGCTGTTCGTCCGGGTCACCGGCGCTGTCGGAGCTGAAGATCCCGCCGAAGAGCTGCTGGTCGCGGTCCGCTGGATTGATGACGACAACGACGGCTGAGTCGAACTCGAGCGCGGTATCTCCGGTGGTGAAACCAACGGCTTTGCGCGATGCGGGGACGCCATCGACCGCCTGGCCGAGGTTGGTTCCGAAAACGAATTCACTCGCGGGCGGGAGCGGCGTGGGCAGGTTGCTCAGCACGATCTCGCAGCCGACCCGCTGGGCGGTTGCAGCGGCGGTCACGCTCGCAGCGGCGAGCAGGCAGAGCGAAGCGAGGCCGGTGCGGCTGGTGTTCATCGGGTTCTCCTTCGTGGTGTGAGGTGATCACACTCATGAACGAGAAACCTGCAAACCCGGCGCAAACGGACTCGCAACTTTCTTGGCGATCGACCGTCGCGGCTCAGGGGCAGCCTGTGTTAAAGTTCAGCACCCATGCGTTGAAATCGTTCTGCAGGACGAATCCGTCGCGGTTCTGGTCGGCTTCCTGCGCTCGGATGTTGTACGCCGCGACCCAGCCGTTGAAGTCGTCGGGCGTGAGCTCGCCGTCTCGGTTCACGT
Source organism: Planctomycetota bacterium (assembly GCA_039822905.1). GTDB lineage: Bacteria > Planctomycetota > Phycisphaerae > Phycisphaerales > UBA1924 > JANQQZ01. The sequence continues at coordinate 5,159 of JBCBMF010000013.1, read as the reverse complement.
CGGCCAGGCAGCTCACGCCGAGGAATTCGTACGCGCCGAGGTCGACGCGGTTGCCCGGGATGCCCGGATCGTCGGCCAGCCGTGGGTTGCCGTCGAGGTCGGTGTCGCCCGGCAGCACAGCATCGTTCCTGCCGGCATCGATCGCGGGCGAGTTCGGCAGCAGGCGCAGGTCGCCGAAGTCGTCGTTGAGGGACTCATCGACGCCGGGGGTGAACGGGTTGTCGCCCCAGCCATCGCCGCCGTCGTCGGGGTCGCGGACGAAGAGCGGGTCGAAATCGCGAGGGCCCACCTCGCCTCCGAAAATGTTGTTTCGATCGCGCACCTGACCGAACTCGAAGAGGTCTTGCCCGAGGGTCGCGTTCGCGGCGAACGTGTTGTTGAAGATGTCGGCGTTTAGCGCGGCCGAAGCGACCATCGAGAACGGGCCAAGGTCGAGGGTCTCGTCATCGGCTTCGATCGAGCTGTTGCCGACAAACAGCGAGTTGGCGACGCGCAGCTCACTCTCGCCGGTGACGCCCCTGAGCACGCCGACGCCGACAGCACGGGCGCCGCCGGGAATCGACCCGGAGTGGAAGTTGCCGATGAACCGGCTCCGCTCGATGGTCAGAAACCCGTTGCCCCATCCTCGGACAACACCGTACTCGGCGGACTCACAATCCTGAAACAGCGAGTCGCGGATCGTCAGCGAGGCCGCCGGGCGGCGCTGAAGTATTGCCACACCGGCGGCCGACACATCATTGATCGCGCTTCCTTCGGTACCGCCGATTGGTCGGCAGCGGATGAACTCGGTCCTTTCGATCGTGACGTCCGAGCCGTCACCCGCCAGCACGCCGCCCTGGCCGAGCTTGGTGTCGATCCGGGTCGATGCAAGATCTTGTCGCGGATCGATGTCGTAGGCGAACACAGCGTCGGCGATGGCCATATCCGTGTCGGTGACGATGACGGCTGCGGTGAGTCCCGCGCTCCGCCGGCCGCCGAAGCTGCTGTAGTTGTTGACAAACTCGGTCTGCGTGATCGAGATGTTTGAACGCCGCTGCGGTGTTGCCGGGTCGGCGCACGGGTGCGAGGGGATGTTGAAATCCTCGAACCCGCATCCTTGCGATACGAGCGTATACGGTGTCCAGGTGATGTTGTCGCGGAACACGCAGTCATCGATGTCGATGCTGGCTCCAAGGACGAACACGCCGTTTCGCGTGGCCGGCGCGGTCGCTCCCGAGGTCGGCGGCGTGAATGCACCCTGGAACACGAGCCCGTCCAGCCGTGTGCCGGGGCCGGTGCGGTCAACGAACAGCAACGTCCCGGTGTTGTCTTGCAGCGAGACAAGCAGGTCGAGCATGCCCGGCGGAAAGTCGACCTGTCCGATGACGGGGGTATCGAGATCGTTGCCGTCGAGGTCGCCCGAGATGACCGACTCGAAGGTGTCCGGGTCGCGCTGGTCGGCCGAGGTCTCGCTGCCCTCGAACCCGCCCAAGATCGCCACGCCGTCGGGCATGATGAAGTACGGCAGATGCGCCTCAGCGATCGGGTCGACCACGCTCGGAACGTACACGCCCTCGGCCACCCAGATCTCGTCGCCCGGCATCGCGAGTTCCATTGCCGGCTGGAGGTCATCGAACGCCGACGCCCACGACAGCCCGTCGCCGCCGGGCGTCGCGTCGGCATCGACATGCCAGACGACCTGCGCCGAACCGGCGGCCGCGAAGAGCGAGAGGCAAGCCGAGGCCGCCACGGATGCGATGGTCTGGTGTGTGTGTGCCATAAGCGGTCTGACGCGCAGCCCTGCTGCCGGTTCCCAAGGTACCCGGAAACGCGGCCGCCGACGAGCCGTTCGGCCCGGAACGCCCCAGGCCCGCGTGATCGGACCTCTCAGTGGCAGCTGGTGTTGAAGTTCAGGATCCAGGCGTTGAAGTCGTTCTGGCGGACCTCACCGTCGCGGTTCTGGTCGGCCAGCGGCGAGCCGTCGTTGTACGCGGCGACCCAGGCGTTGAAGTCGTCGGGCGTGAGCTGGCCGTCCTGATTCACGTCGGCGAGGCAGGTCGTGCCCTGGAACTCGTACGCGCCGATGTCGACGTTCGCGCCTGGGATGCCCGGGTCGTCGGCGAGCCGCGGGTTGCCGTCCAGATCGACATCGCCGGGTGTGAAGAAGTCGTTGACTCCGGCGTCGATCGCAGGGGACCCCGGGCGGAGGCGGAGATCGCCGAAGTCGTCGTTGAGGGATTCGTCGATGTCGGGGGTGAGCGGGTTGTCGCCCCAGCCGTCGCCGCCGTCGGAGGGGGGACGGACGAAGAGAGGATCGAGGTCGATGAGGTTCCTACCACGATCCGCGAGACCGATGACGATGGAGTCTGTCACGTTGTCGGGGATGGACGGATCGGCGTCAATGATGAGGTTGGTGGCGATCCCGCTGGGCGGCAGGTCGAGCGCTCGTGCAGGTTCTTGTGAATCGCGGAAGGTGTTGTCAACATTCTGTGCGATCGTCGTGTTCCGAATGATCGCATCTTGCGGGAAGATCGAAACCGTCGTCCCCTCGGTCCTGTTACTGACGAACACCGAGTCGCTGACGTCAACGGTAGTGCCGGGGCGGCCCGCGACCCGCAGCGTCGCAGGGGGGATGCCGCCATCCTGACTCGATGTGTTGCGCGCAATCGATCGCTCCATGGTGAAGCTGCCGCCGAGCGTGCCGATGATCGGGGCGCGGGCCGCGGTGTCCTCGATCACCGAATCTCGGATCGTGACGTCGATGTCATCCGGATCGGGGCCCCGGAAGTTGAGGTTTGCGTTGAGCGCCCCGAAGCTGCCGGAATTAAAGAGCCGGCTCCGCTCGACGGTGATGCTTCCGGTATCAATACCCACGATGGTGCCTGCGCCGAACTGGTTGGCGTTCGGGGTGAGCAGTCGTCTGTCGACGGTGACCCCGAGTTCGCTGTCGCGCAGCGTGAGATCGCAGTTGCTGATCGCGATCCCGGTACCGGCGACACCGGCGGGCTGCATAAAGAACGCCGAGTAGTTGTCAATGATCTGGGTGCCATCGATCGTGATCCGGCCGGGCTGCTCCGGGGCCTCGCCGGTGATGCACGGGTGGTCTTCGAAGCGCGACGCGACGTTCGGCCGGGGCTGGCAGGCAAGGGCAAACAGGATCGCGTTCGCACCGCCCAGGTTTCCAGTGATCCTGCAATCGGCGATCTCGATCTCGCCCCCGACGACGAAGATGGCGCCCCGCGACTGGGGGCCCACGAAGCTTTCGGGGTCCGACTTGAGCAGACCGGTGATCGTGAAGCCGTCCAGCCGCGTGCCGGGACCGGTGCGGTCGACAAAGAGCAAGAGGTTCGCGTTGTCCTCTTTGCTTTCGAAGAGGTCGAACATCTCGGGGCTGCTCGAGACATCGCCCGTCACCGGCGTGTCGAGGTCGTTGCCGAGCAGGTCGCCTGAGATGACAGTCTCGAACTGCGTCGGGTCGCGATCGTCGGCCGTGGACTCCGTGCCCTGAAACCCGCCGAGCACCGCGACGCCGTCGGGCATGACGAAGTACGGCAACCGATCGACCTCGAGCGGGCCGATCTCGGTCGGCACGTACACGCCCTCAGCGACCCAGATCTCGTCGCCCGGCATCGCGAGTTCCATCGCCGGCTGAAGCTCGTCGAACGCCGACGCCCACGAGAGCCCGTCGCCGCCGGGTGTTGCGTTAGCATCGACATGCCAGACGACCTGCGCCGAACCGGCGACCGCGATGAGCGAGAGGGCAGCCGAGGCCGCCACGCATGCGATGGTCTTGTGCGAGTGTGCCATGAGCGTTCCGACGCCGGAACTCGCCGGCGGTTCCCACCATACCGATCGCACCGCTCAAACACCAGCCCTGCCCGCGAGACGCCGCGCTAGAATGGCCCAGAAACAGACCTCATCCGCGGCCAGCCGGGCTCGGGCCCTCCCGCGGCGTCTATAGAAAGGATCGCAGCCGTGGCTGACCGTCACTTCGATGTCGTGGTTATTGGCGGCGGGCCCGCCGGGTATGTCGGCGCGATCCGCGCGGCCCAGCTGGGCTACAAGACCGCCGTCGTCGAACGCGCCAAGCTCGGCGGCGTCTGCCTCAACTGGGGCTGCATCCCCTCCAAGGCCCTGCTCACCAACGCCGAGCTCATGGAGAAGCTCGCCCACCAGGAGCACTGGGGCCTCAAGCTCACCGGGTCGGTCGACTTCGACTGGGACTCGGTCATCGGCCGCAGCCGAAAGGTCGCCGACAAGCTCACCGGCGGCGTCGGCTTCCTCATGAAGAAGAACAAGATCGAGCACATCGAGGCGAGTGCCAAGATCGTTGCTGCCAAGAAGGGTGGCCAGCCCTGCAAGATCGAGATCCAGGACTGCGAAGTTCAGGAAGAGATCACCAGCGCGCCCGCCAAGCCCGGCAAGACTCGCGAGACGATCACTGCTGATCATGTCATCGTCGCCACCGGCTCGGTCGCCCGCGAGCTGCCCGGTGCGCCCTTCGACGGCGAGACCATCTGGGGCGCCCGCGAGGCGATGTACAACAAGAGCAAGCCCAAGAAGCTCATCGTCGTCGGCTCGGGCGCCATCGGCATGGAGTTCGGCTACTTCTACAAGCAGTTCGGCACCGAGGTCACCATCATCGAGATGCAGGACCGCATCCTGCCCGTCGAGGACCACGACGTGTCGGCCGCCATGGGCAAGCTCTACAAGAAGGCCGGCTTCGACATCAGGACCAGCACCATCACCACCAAGGTCGAGAAGACCGGCGGTGGTGTGAAGGTCACCGTCGCGCCGTTCAAAGACGGCAAGCCCGATGAAAGCAAGTCGGAAGTCATCGAGGCCGACAAGGTCTTGGTCGCCATCGGCGTGAAGGGCCGGTACGACGGCTTGTTCGACGATTCGCTCGGTCTCGCCACCGAGAAGGACCACATCAAGACCGACTACGTCGCCAACAACTACGACACGGATCAGGCGTACGACTACAAGACGAACCTCGAGGGCATCTACGCCGTCGGCGACGTCATCGGCCCGCCCTGGCTCGCGCACGTTGCGTCAGAGGAAGCGATCATTTGTGTCGAGCGCATCGCGTGGAAGGCCGGCAAGCTCGACCACGAGCCGATCCCGCTGGACTATTCCGTGATTCCGGGATGTACGTACTGCCAGCCGCAGGTCGCGAG
>JBCBMF010000012.1:0-27533 GCA_039822905.1 Planctomycetota bacterium | reverse complement strand
CTTCAGAAAGCTCGCCCCGCGACCACGCGAGATCGAGCGCCTCAAAGTCAGCGGCAAGAGCAGCGAGCACCGCGGCGTCGCCGGTCGCCTCGATGAGTCCATCGAGCTCGGGCCCGCGCGCGTCGAGCGTCATCGCCCAGAGCACCGCGACCGAGCCGTCGTCCCGCTGCGACTCGCCGAGGTCCGCGAGCGACGCCGCCGCCGACCTGAACGCCGCCTTTGCGCGCCCCCGCAGACCGGCCAGCCCGTCGTCATCGCCCTCGGATTCACGAATCCGATCCGCCGCACGCGAGAGCCTCGCCGAGAGCTCGCTCACCGCGCGGCCGGCACCCGCCTCAGGCGCGTCTGGTCCCGAAAGATCAAGAAACTGACCGTTCGCCGCCGGGCCCACGCCCAGCGCGAGCCAGAGCATCGGCGTAAACACGCTCCAAGCGTTTGACCATCGTTTCCGCCGCGAATTCATGCAGGCACCACTCCCGTCCTTGTTCGGCCAGTTTATGCCGAAGCGCCGGATCGCCGTGCAGCCTCGCCACTGCGTGTCGCAACGCCGCCGGATCGCCCACGGGCACGAGCAAACCGGTTTCCTCATGCCGGCACGCCTCGCGCGTGCCGTCGACATCGGTCGCGACCGGGCACACTCCGGCCAGCAGCGCCTGCGGCACCGTCCGCGGCAGACCTTCGCGGTAACTCGGGTGCGCGAGTAAGTCCATCGCACGGATCAGCCCCGGCACCCGCTCGGGGGGCACGAGCCCCGTCGTCATGACCTGCTCGCGCAAGCCAAGGTTATCAAAACGACGCATCAGACGATCGCGCCACCAGCCGTCGCCGACCCAGAGCAGCTTCCAGTGCGGGTTGGCCTTCAGATCATCACCGAGCGCGTCGAGCAGGTCGTCGTGCCCCTTGTGCTCGGCGAGCCGGGCGACGGTGCCAACCACGAAGTCGTTCTTATCCATGCCAAGCGACGAACGCACGGCATCGCGCGATTCGCTTTCGTCGAACTCAACGAACGGCGCGATATCCATCCCGCTGCGCACGGTTACGAACTGGTCGGCCGAACCGATACCACGCTCTCGGAACTGCTCAGTCATTGCGTCCGCAACGCTGACGATCGTGTGGCAACGCTTGGCAGCGAATCGCTCGGCCGAGGTGTAGATCCGGTTATTCAGCCTGATCTTGGTTCGTGAGACCGCACCGCCCTCGACAGGCATAAACGGCGGGCCGTGGATCGTGTGAACGACAGCGGGCACTCGCGCCTTCCACGCAGCCCACCGCCCGAGGATCCCCGCCTTGCTGCTGTGTGTGTGGACCACGTCGGGCCGAACCTCGCGCATCAGCCGCTTGAGGTCACGATGAAAGCAGAAGTGATCCTTGATCGGGTTGATCTCGCGCACCATATTCGGCAGCTCGTGCGTCGTGATACCTCGGCCGTCATCGGCTTCGAACGCGCGGACGCGATCGAGCATCGAGCCCTCGGGGCCGAAGATCGGGCCGAACGCCAGGTGCACATCGTGGCCGAGCCGGGCCTGCCCCTCGCACGAGAGCACGGTGTTCTCCTGAGAGCCGCCGAGGATCAGGCGCGTCGAGATGTGCAGGATGCGCAGGCTCACGCGGGATCATTGGCAACGTTGCCACTCGGCCGATCGAACCGGAAGAACCGCAGCGACGCGTCGTAGTACTTGTCGGTCACGCCGTCGTCGGCGAAGCCGATCTTGGTCAGCACCCGCTGCGAGGCGTGGTTCTCGAGATCCGTCACGGCATAGATCGTGTCGAGCGTCGACACCCGCCACGCGTGTTGCATCGCCGCGATGCCGGCCTCCGTCGCGTACCCGTGCCCCCACGAGCTGGGCCTGAACCGGTACCCCAGCTCGAACTCGGGCTCGGTCCAATCGATGGGGATAACGCCGCAGTCGCCGATGATCTCACTTGTTTCAGCCACGACGACGGTCCAGAGCGTGAAGCGATTGGCGGCGAGGCAGTCGATGCGCTTCTGGATGGATTCGCGGACTTCGTCAAGCGTCCGCGTCTTGCCGTGGTTGACGTACCGCATCGCCTCGGCATCACCAAACACCGCCATCAAGGGCTCGGCATCCTTCATCCGTGGCCCGCGGAGGAGTAGACGATCGGTGCGGATCTCATCGCTCACCATACCGCACCCACTCCAGACGTAGCCCCGTCGGCGGCAGCGTCACACCCGCACGCCTGCGGTCCTTCGACGCGATGATCGCCGGGATATCCCCCGGCTCGATCTTCCCACGGCCCACCTCCATCAGTGTCCCCGCGACGATCCGAACCATGTTGTACAGGAACCCGCTGCCCAAGACGCGAACGACGAACCGCTGCTCATCAGGATTCGAAGTCGCCGGTTGCTCTACATCACACGCAAAGATCGTCCGCACCGTGGTCTTCCGCCCGTGGTTGATCTGCGCAAACGCCGCGAAGTCGTGCTCGCCGACGAGATGCGCCGCCGCCTCGCGCATGCGATCGAGATGAAGCTCGTACCACGTGTGCCAGACGTACCGGCGATCCCACAAGGGCCGAGTTTCGCCGCTCACGATCGTGTACGTGTACTCCTTGCTTATCGCGCCGCCGATGGGCTCGAAGCCGTCGGCCACCAGCTCGGCATCGCGAACCAAGACATCCCGCGGTAGCTTGCTGTTGAGGGCTTTGATCAGCCGATCCGTGCCGCGGTCCTCAGGCCAGCCGACGCCCGTGCTCGAATCGGGCTCGCTCGTGAACGCCGCGACCTGCCCCAGCGCGTGCACGCCCGAGTCTGTCCGGCTCGCCCCCGTCAGCACCAGCCCCGGCTCGCGCAGCACACCTCGCGCTGCCTCTTCGACCACACCCTGCACCGTCCGCAGCGTCGTCCGCTCGCCGGGCTTGTCAGGGTCCGGCGGCTCCTGCTTCTGCCACCCGCAGTAGTCCGTCCCGTCGTACGCGATGGTCAGCTTGTACCGAGGCATCACCGATCGTCCGATCGCGGCAGGATCCGGATCTCGTCGCGATCGTCCATCGAGCGATCCGGCGAGCCGAACCGCTTCTGGTCGTCCCTCGCCCAGCGGTCGGTCATGCGGAACCAGTAGTACGTGAACGGCACGCCCAGGACCACACACAGCACACCAACGATGATCGCTGTCCAGAGCACGCGTGCTCCCCGAGAAAGGCAGAGCGAACGGCCGAGCGTTTACAGCTCCACCATCTCCATATCCCCGACATGCTTCACGTCGGTCACCGGCAGCGACACATCCGTCGTGAACACGCCGAGCTGGGGCTGGCTTTCGGCCATCTCCCGCCGAACATCGGCCGCGTTGAACAGCCGCGACGACTGACGCCGGATCTCGCGGCCGGTCGGCACCTGGCCCGGGCCCTCGTCCACGCGCACGAACGTCGTCCGCACAGCGCCCACCGGCTCGCCCTGCACCCGGCCCAAGAGGTCCATCGCGATCTGGCCCTCGGGCATCGCGCCCTCGATCGCCGGGATCGCCTGCTCGAACGCCTGCAGCTGGTTGCGGGCGTTCTCGAACGTGCCGGCCTTCTCAGCCCACGTCGCGCCGGGAATGACAACATCCGCCTGCTCGCGGGCCCGGCGGTCGTGCGTGTCGATCAGCACGACGAACTTGCCGTCGAGAGCCTTCACGAATTCCTTCTCGGCCCACTCGCCCGGGTAGTTGCCCGTGACGATCACGCCGCCGATGTCGCTGCTACCCGAGCCCATGCCCAGCCGCTTGGCCGCCTCGTCGAAGTCGACCACGTTGCTGGTCAGCGACTCGAGCACCCGCCGCACGCCCCGCGCGTTCGGCGCCTTCTCGGCGTACAGCACAAACGCGTTCTTGTCGTCGCGTTCGGCGCCCTTGGGGAAGATCTTGTCCTCGCCGCGGAACGGCACGTAGCCCACGGCCAGCACCGCGTTCTCGTCGAGCTCAAGGGCGAGCTTGCCGAGCAGGTACGCCTCCTCGCAGCTGAGCATCGGGCTGACGATGACCATGAGCCGCTTGTCGTCGTCGGTCTGGCGGCGCAGGCCGTCGAGGGCCTCGTCGTACGCCTGCGCAAAGTCGCAGTCGTCGAGCACGCCGAACCGCCGGCGCTCGGGCGTCGTGAGGCGGTCATCGCTGTGCACGTGCTTCCAGCCGTAGCGGACCTCGTCGGTGATCCACCACTTATTGACGCCCATGTTGGTTCGGGGCTTGATGCGGTAGAGCTTGCCCTCGTTGTGCTCGAAGAGGATGTTGTCGCCAGACGCGGTGATGCCGTCGATCGAGGGTGTGGACTTCAGGAACCACACGCGCTGCGCGAACAGGAAGTCCTTGTCGAGCAGCGCGCCCACGGGGCACAGGTCGATCACGTTGGCCGACAGCTCGTTGTCCAGCGGCACGCTCGGGAAGACATCGATCTCGCTCTTGTTGCCCCGGCCCGCGATCGTCAGCTCGGCCGTGCCTGGGATCTCCCGCGCGAAGCGCACGCACCGCGTGCACATGATGCAGCGGTCCGAGTAGATGTACACGTGCGGCCCGAGGTCCTTCTTGGGCTGCTTGACCTTCTGCTCCTGGAAGCGGCTGACGCCCCGGCCGTACTCGAAGCTGTAGTCCTGCAGCTCGCACTCGCCCGCCTGGTCGCACACCGGGCAGTCCAGCGGGTGGTTGATCAGCAGGTACTCCATGACGGCCTTCTGGTTGGCGACCGCCTTGGGGTTGTCGGTGTAGACCACCATGCCGTCCATCGCGTCGAGCGAGCAGGTCGGCTGGAGCTTGCCGCCGGCCATCGGCTCGAGCTTGCCCTCGTTGCGGGGGTTGGGCGCCCAGACCTCGCCCAGGCAGATCCGGCACTGCGCGGGGATGCTCAGCCCCTCGTGGTAGCAGTAGTAGGGGATTTTGACCTCGTTTTTATTGGCGATCTCGAGGACCTTCTGGCCCTTCTCGAACTCGCACTCGACGCCATTGATCGTGATGCTGGGCATTGCGGCACATCCTAGGGGCGTGGACGCCGGTCGGCGTTGCGAACGACTCGCAGTAAGCCCCTTCGGCAGCGTGCGACAGAACCTGAACTCCGGATTCAGGTCCGCTTCAACGACCGAGAGCCAAAGTCGTAGGCGAACGGGGCCGACAACGCGGCGGCGAGCGCCACGAAGACCGCCATCGTCGGTTCGAACGGGCGCGGCGTCGCGGTCGACAACCGTGAAGTGATCAGCAGCCCGATGAACCCCGGGACGGCAACCGCGGCGACAGCGATCCAGCCGTGCCGATGATTCCGGGGCAGGCTGTCCAGTTGTCCGAGAGCCGCCACGATCGCGAGGATGAACGCGATTGACATCGCCGCCTCGCGGGGCCCGGTCTTGTATGAGGTCTCGGGCAGCCCCCACGTGCGGAACACCACCCAGGCTTGCACCGCGAGCAGCGCCAGCGTCAGGGTGTTCATCGCGCGCCACACCGGCTGCAATGCCGAGTGACGCTGCGCAAGCACGATGCCGACGATGCACACCACACCGAGACCGCGGAGCGCGGACGGGAGCGCGCCCGGGATGTCCTGCCCGGCCTTCTCCGCTGCGATGAACGCATCGATCAGGATGAACACCGCGACATAGCCGCCAAGCGAGACGAGTCCGACCCACGGGTTGCCGACGATGCGCTTCACGAGAGTAGCGTACGCCAAAAAACAACCGCCCCGACCATCGGGCCGGGGCGGCGTGCAATCAAGCTATCTCAAGTGCTCTCAGTTGCCCATGGCGGCCGAGATGTCGTTGTAGCTGTAGTTGTCGAAGGTGAACGCGACGTAGAAGCCGCCGCTGTAGCGGGGGTCGGCGAACACGGTGTAGCCCGGGTTGAAGCTGATCTCGCCCGAGGCACCGAGACCGAAGATGCCGGCGCCGGCCTCGCCGCCGATCTCCCAGCCGCCCTGCTTGAACGAGTCGGCAGCGGCCTCGTCGGCGAAGAAGACGACGTGGTCGTTGTACTGGCCGAACGAGCCCAGGCCGACCGAGAGGCGGGCGTTGCGGCTGTAGCCGACGGGCTCGGCGCTGCCGGCCGAGTAGACCAGGCCGTCGCCGCCGCCGCCGCCGAGCAGGTAGCTCTGGAAGTACATCATGCCGGGCATGACGGCCCAGCCGGCGCTCTCGCCGACCGCGGCCGCAAACTCGGGCTCGGTGGCGTTGAGGTGAGCGATGGTCGCCGCGGCCTCGGCCTTGGTGATGTTCAGCGCGTCATCGGTCAGGCCGGTGGCGGCGCAGCCACCCAGGCCGACAGCCAGAGCACCAGCGGCAGCGACAGTCATGGTCTTCTTCATCGTGTGAGTCCTTTGCTTCTAAAAACAAGCGTCTTGAAGCCGGGACCACCCCCCCGGCGAGGGTCTGTAAGCGAAATAAGGCTCTCGGACCACGAGAGTTGCCGACTCTATCGGACTTCCCGCCCGTTGTCCCCTCATTCGGCCCTTCCAGGCGGGTTTTTCGTCGGTCAGAGGCCGTGACCGCGCAACTCTCGCCGAATTTGCCCGCCACCCTCCGGCACCCGACACACAGAACGACAGACCCCCCGATCCGCAGCCCACTGTTGCTACCCTCGCCGACGATGGCCAAGGGCAAGTTCAGATCACCGCGCGGCACCCGCGACCTCTACCCCGAAGACCTGCTGCGCCAACACTACATCACCGACGCCTGGCGACGCGTCAGCATCCGCCACGGCTTCGACGAGATCGCCGGCCCCACCTTCGAGCTGCTCGACCTCTACAAGGTCAAATCGGGCGACGGCATCGTCAGCGAGCTCTTCAGCTTCCGACGCGACGGCGGCGACACCGACCACGCCCTCCGCCCCGAGTTCACGCCCACCCTCGCCAGGCTCTTCGCCTCCAGATCCGCGAGCCTCCCCGTGCCGACGAAGTGGTTCACCGCGGGGCCGTACTTCCGCGCCGAGCGTCCCCAGCGGGGCCGGCTCCGCGAGTTCCTCCAGTGGAACTGCGACGTCATCGGCGACGACTCGGAATCCGCGACCGCCGACCTGCTCGCGGTCTGCGTGGGCGTGCTCGACGACCTGGGCCTGAACTCCGCAACGGTCCAGGCCGAGATCGGCAGCCGGCAGTTTCTCACCACCTGGTGCGAGCACAAGGGCATCGGTGCCGATGGCGTCGACAGCGTCTGCTGGATGCTCGACAACATCGCCAAGCTCCCCGCCGACGCGCTCGCGAAGGGCGCCGCCGATCGCGGCCTCACCCCCGAGCAGGCGTCCGCCGTGAGCACGATGCGCGACCAGGTCATCGCCTGGCAGAACGACCCGGCCTGGACCGAGAGCGATGTGCTGGAGGGCTGGCCCGATGGCTTCGCCGAAGCGGTGCGCGACGTCTTCGCCGGCGGTGACGCGCGGGGCATCACCGATCGCATCTTCCCCAGCCCCCTCATCGCCCGCGGGCTGGCGTACTACACGGGAACGGTCTTCGAGCTCATCGCCGACGGCGAGCGAGCCGTCGCGGGCGGCGGCAGGTACGACAACCTCATCGAGCTCTTCGGAGGCCCGCCAACGCCCGCCGTCGGCTTCGGCATGGGCGACGTCGTGCTCGGGCTGTTGCTGGAAGACAAGGACCTGATGCCCGAGGGCGCCGAGCTGCGTCAATCGCTCAGCCAGCCCACGCCCAGCCTCCGGCCCAAGGCGTTCATCATCGCCGACGACGACGAGGCCGAGTTCATCGAGCCGCTGCTCGCAAACCTGCGGCTCGGCATCGAGTCGCCCCAGCACGAGTCGCACAAGCCCTGGGCCAAGAGCCGCTACACCCTGCCGCCCATGCACGCCCGGCGGTCGTACCGATCGAAACGCAAGAAGCAGCTCCAAGACGCGTCGGCCCAGCACGCCGAGTTCGCGGTCATCGTCAACGAGCCGAACAAGGTTGAGCTCCGCGACATGGACAACCCGCGCGACGAGCTGACGCCCAACTCCATCGACGCCTTCTCCGCGTCGGCCCGCGGCAGCTTCGCCGACTTCAGCGTCGACCCCGACTCGCCTGTCTACGTCGGCAAGGCGATCGCCAGCCTGCTGAGCTAGCTGAGGCTCACGACGCGAACACGCCCTCGAGGTTCGCGAACCCCTTCATCTCGATGGGGTTGCCCGACGGATCGCGGAAGAACATCGTCCACTGCTCGCCCGGCTCGCCCTCGAACCGCACGCTCGGCGGGATCACGAACTCAACGCCGGCCGACTCCAGCCGCGACGCCAGCGGCTTCCACTCTTCAAGCGGCAGCACCACGCCGAAGTGCGGCATCGGCACAAGGTGATCGCCCACGTGCCCCGTGTCCCGCGTCACCATTGGCTCGCCGAGATGCAGCGACAGCTGGTGCCCGAACAGGTCGAAGTCGACCCACGTCTCGGTCGATCGCCCCTCGGCCGCGCCGAGCACGCCGCCGTAGAACGCGCGTGCCGCGTCGAGGTCTGTGACGTTGAACGCAAAGTGAAACGCGGACCGCATCGAGAGTTCCTTCGCTATTCGATCAGCCGCACCCGGCCGAAGTCCGGCACGGGCAGCAGCGAGTCTTTGTGCATCGCCGGGAAGTACACCAGAAACGCCTCACCCAGCAGCAGCTCGATCGGCAGAATACCGTCGCCCGCCGTGTTCGGCATGCTGTGGCGCACCCACGCGTCGGGCTCGCCCCATGTTCGCCCGTCGCGGCTCGCCGGGCTGTTGTCACCGAGCACCCACAGCTGGCCGTCGTTCAGCGTCACCGTGGTGATCGGGTGCGTGCCGAGCGGCGGCGGGTTGTTGCGCACGCGGTACTGCGCGTGGTGCGGGTGGTAGTGCAGGTCGCGGTCGACACGCAGCCGATGAATCGCCGTGCTGTCGCGCACATCGATCCGCACGCCCGGCAGCTGGTACTGCTCGCTCTCGCTCAGCCGGTTCAGACCGTCGTCGAAGTCGACCAGCTCGTCGAGCGTGAACCCGGGGATCGCCGCCTCGAGCCGCTCGCCAATGGTCCAGTCGTACCGCGCGTCGAGCACGCGCTCGCCGTCGGCGAAGACCACCAGCGACTGGTCCGCGTGCCAGACGTCGAACTCGGTCGTCCGATCGGCCGAAACGCGCGCATCGCCCGACACCATCTCCGACCACGGCCCGCGGTCCGACGCGCGCCGATCGATCACAACACGCGCCCGGTCGCCAACCCGATCGATCGACACCCGGAACTCGTGCGAGCGAACGAGAAACACCACGGCCGCGCGGTCGCGATCGCCCACGGGCTCGAGCCCGAACCGCACGCGCAGATCCGACACGGGATAGCTCGGCGACAGCCCGGAGCGCACCCCGCCGCTGCCCACGCGCTGGTCGCGCCGCTCGTCGATGTCGTTGTACGGCGACCGGTCGCGGATCTCCCACGATGCGCCGTCCCACCGGATCGAGCTCCGCCCCGCGGCGTTCCGCCGGAACACGCCGCGGTACACCGTCCAATCATCGGTCTCGGCGATCCAGGGGCCGGCGTCGGCCTCGCCCGGCACGCGCGCCATGTCGTGCACCGGCTGCCACACCGCGCGCTGCACGCGCTCGGGCTTGCGCGCGATCCGCCAGCCCTGCTCGTGCCACGATGTCGGCCGGCCCGGCTCCAGCCCCGCCGCGTCCCGCACGAACACGTCGCCGTCGACCAGCGCCACCTGCTCGCCCGGCCGACCGATCAGCCGCTTGATCACCCGCTCGTCGGGCTCGGTCGGCGAGCGGAAGACCACGACGTCGTACCGGTCCGGCACCGGCGACAGCGGTGTGCGCTTTCGGACGAAAATCCGGTCGCCGTCGAGCCGCTGCAACCCCGCGGTTGGCAGTTCCGTGTCGGTGAACGGGTCACCCACAGACTCGCCGCGGCGTGTCTCGGCCAGCCGCCGATCGACCATGAACACGGCGCCGGTCTCGGCCGAGTGGATCTCGTAGTGCGCCCCGAGCAGCGTCGGCGCCATCGAGCCCGTTGGTATGACGAACGCCTCGATGACGTACACACGGAAGATGAACGCGAGCGCGAGCGCAAGCGTGACCGAGATCAGCGTGTCGGGGACCGACGTCTGCGTGGCCGAAGAGACCCCGCGCGAAGACACCGCCTCGTTCGCTGTTGAGTCGACCTCGGCCATCAGCGGTGCATCGGTCAACCGGGCGAGCCGTCTGAACCGCCGGGCTGCCCGTCCGGGTTCTGGGACCCACCGCCGCCAGGTCCTTCACCAGACTGGCCACCGGACCCGCCACGGTTCTTGCCCCGCCGCCGGCGTCGCTTCTTCTTCGGCTGATCGCCGCTTGTGTTCGCGCCCGCTGCCGACGCGTCCTCCGACGCTGGCGCATCGCCCGTGGGCTTCTTGCGTCGACGCCCGACGACCTTCGGAGCGCCGTCTTCAGGCTGCGCGTCCGTCGCCGGCGTTCCGTCGTCTGCGCCGGGCTTCTTGCGTCGCCGACGCCGCTTCTTCTTGGTCGGCGCGTCCTCGGTCGCGGTGCCGCCCTCTGGCGACGGGGTGTCCGTCGCCGGCGTCTTCTGCGCGTCAGGCCTTGGCCGACGCCCACGCCCACCATCGCGAGGCCGATCCGCCTGCTGAACCTCCGGCGCTTTCGCCAGCCCCGGCTCGGTCAGCTCCTCGACCGGCACCGCGACGCGTTCGCGTGTGTCCAGCTCGATCAGGACCAGCTGCGTCAGGATCTGGCTGTCGATCACGATCCCGTCGCCGTGCGGCGTCCCCACGCGGGTCTTGCGGTGCGGCAGGTTCTTCTTCAGGTCCTTGTACGTCTGGTCCTCGTACCGCAGGCAGCACATCAGCCGGCCGCATCGGCCAGAGATTTTCAGCGGGTCCAGCGTTGCCTTCTGCACCTTGGCCGACCGCATCGACACCGGTTTGAAGACCTTCAGAAAGCTCTTGCAGCAGCAGTGCTGGCCGCACCGCTCGTAGTCGGCGGTGAGCCTCGCGTCGTCGCGTGCCCCAACCTGCCGCATCTCGACGCGCTCGCCCGCGTGCAGCTGCCTGAGCCGGCTCAGGATCGCGCCGTGGTCCGTCCGCTGCTCGGCGTTGTAGTAATACGTCACGTGCCCGCCGCCCAGGATCGCCTCGGCCTCGACGATCTTGGCCGGGAACCCGACGCCGTAAGCCTCCTCGCGCGCCCGGCGGATCAGCGACTGCTTCGCCTCGCCGATCGCCGCCTGCGCGTCCATGTCCTCCTTGGTCGCGATCCGAAGCACCCGGCCCTTGACGCCCTTGTTGTTGTTTCTGGCATCAAAGAACGGGTAGTCCT
Source organism: Planctomycetota bacterium (assembly GCA_039822905.1). Taxonomy (GTDB): domain Bacteria; phylum Planctomycetota; class Phycisphaerae; order Phycisphaerales; family UBA1924; genus JANQQZ01. The sequence goes on along the minus strand of JBCBMF010000012.1, from coordinate 16,319 downwards.
TGCCGCCCGAGTTCTCGATGTACTCGAGCATCTCCTTGCGGGTCACGCTCTTCGAGCAGCCCGCGTTCGGGCAGGTGCTGGTGAGCATCTCGCCCAGCTCTTCGCCCCGGTGCGTGCGCACAACCAGGCGCGATCCGCAGCCGGGCTTCACGTCGCCGTCGTACGGGAACTCGCCGACCATCCGCATCGCGCCGAAGCGCACCACGATCGACGTTGGCGCGTTGAGGCGCGCGTACGCGTCGCGGTCGGCCTTCTCGGCGAGGTACGCCTTGAGGTCTTCTTCGAACTGCGGCAGTGGGACGATGGGCATCGGACTGGACCGGCTGGGCCTAAGGCCTGCGGTTGCCGCCCGAAGCCGCCCGGGCGCTGGCGAAGACCTGGTCCAACGGCTCGCGAGCCTGAAGCTGGAGCCCGGTGTTCTGGTTCACGCCGTAGACCATCAGCTGCTCGTTGCGGTTGTCGAGCACGAACAGCTGCTCCTCGTTGTCGTTGCTCGCAGTGGTCATGATCTTGAATTCGCCGACGCTCGCGGCCATCTCGGCGAGCGCCGTCGGCTCGGGCGAGCCCGCGCCGAGCTTGATCCCGATCTGAACGCACGCGATCAGCCCGAGCGCGATCGCGGAGATCACGAGCGGGTCGGTCTTCGAGCGAGCCGGCACGCCGGCGGTGTTCTGTGCGTCCGTGTTCATCGGCCCGGCCTTTCCTGTGCGTCGACCGACAGGTCGCGGTACCCGATGCCCTGGAGCGCCTGCCGGGTGCGGTCCCAGCGGACTGCGATGAGGTCCTGGTTCGTCGCGTCGAGGATGTAGACCGCGTTCTCGCCGCCGCCGCCCAAGAACTCGCCGCCCACGATGGCGTAGTCGCCCCGGGCGCGGTTCGCGTCGGGCTGGGCGGGTGCCAGCGCGGTGATGCCGATGACGGCCGCGAGCCCGGCGTTGATCGCGATCAACGGCCAGCGGCGACCTTGCTTGTGTTCAGTGCTCACGGTGATCTCCGAATCGGAGTCGGGCTCGCCACGCCGGGCCCGCACGGGGGAGGTGTGTGTCAGTCCTGGTGGCCGCGCTTGCTGGGGATCAGGTTTGCGCCGACGACCAGCGCGCCCAGCAGGGCCGCGACAAGGTACATCCGGATCGTGGGCGGGTCCCCGGTATCGCTCGCGGGCGGCGGCTTCAGCGACTCGGCGACCTGAGCCGCCGCGTCCGCCGGCATACAGACTGCCAGCACCGCAACCCCCGCAGCGATCGCCGCGGCCTGCACCACACGAACCATCCAGACCTTTCCATCTCGATCCATCATGCAAGATGCTACCGCTTCGATGCTGACGGAGCAAAGCCGCTGCCCGATTCGGTCGGCATGTCGTGATGCGGCCGCCCGCCGAACCGCCGCCGGACCGACTTGCTGATCTCCGCCTGCAGCCTGGGAGTCGACGAGATCCGCCTCGGCATCCCCGGGCTCGCCGACGCCAGCGGACCGCTGATCCGCTCGAACGCGTCCGTCGGCACGTGCACCGTCCGCCACCGCTCGCTGCGGGTCTTCATCTCTCGCTTGTACTCGTCCAACAGCACCGCCCGCACCGCGTACCACCGCGATTCGTGCTCGAAAACCTCCTGAAACAACGCATCCGGCGGCTGCCGCTCGCACCAGTACACGAACACGAACGCCGACCTGAAATCCCCGCCGAACAGCCCCTGCCAGCGTTCGAGGGCGACCACGTCGTCCCGGGTCACCCAGCTCTGCAGTTGGCTCCGCGTCGCCGCCGCCGCGCCGGACGAGCCGGGGACCTTCCGGCCCTTCACCTCAACGAGCAGGTTGAACGGCGAGCCGTACACCACAAAGTCGAAGCTCTTGAGCGAGACCGACTCGCCCGTTGCGGTGTCCGTCGCCTCGAGCTTGGCCTTGGGCGGCAGGAGCGCCCGCCGCGCCTCATTCACCGACACATAGGGCGTCCGCCGGGCCCGCAAATACGCCTCGATCGCTCGCTCGTAGTGGTGCCGGGCAGTGGCCATGCCCGAGTATACCAAACGAAAGTGAACACGAACCGATCGTTGTTCGAACGAATGGTTTCGGCGATCAATCGCCGCCGGCGAGATCGAGCAGCCGCTCCTGCGCCTCGGTGTACCGGGTCATCGCGTCCCGCAGCTCGGATTGCAGCTCCGCGGCGGCCTCGGTGTTCAAGGGCACGATCGGGTTGTCGCTCGCCGCGAGCACGGCCTCGAGCGACGCCGCCGCGTCTTCCAGATCGCTCGCCGCCTCGGCGTGCGACTGGGCCGCGTTGTAGATCAGCTCGCCCTCGAGCTCCTTCGTGTTGGGCCTCTGCAAGATCCGCCACGGGTTGCGCCGGATCTCGAAGCTCAGCTGGCGGAGCTGGTCGCTGGCGAGCCGCGCGTTGGCCACAGCCCGGCCGATGCCGGGCGACTCCTGAGCCAACAGCCGGTCCGCCCGCTCGGCGACGCTGGCCAAGTCCGCCGCTGCAACCTGCGCGTCGCCGAGCACGTCGAGCGCGACGCCCAGATGCTCGGCCTCGACCCGATCAACCACGCGCTGAAGCCCCGCCAGCGTCTCCTGCACCCGCGGGTTGCCCTCCTCAACGGCCGATCGCAGGTCGGCGATGAACGCCTCGGCCTCGACCATGATGCGGTCGACGTTCTGGCTCGCCGTGTCGAGGTTCGCGAGTACAGTTTCCGTGTCGGCCGCGATCTCGGGCCAGCGGGCCTGCACGTCCTCGCTCGTCTCTCGCAGCGTCTGCGAGAAGCTCTTGGCGTCGGCGGTGATCACGGCGATGTCCGCGTCGAGCGTCTCGGCGATCTGCGACGCCCGGCCCATGAAGTCCGCGCCGTCGGCGATCATCTGCTGCACCTGCGCGACCTGCGTGTCGCCGTAGCCCGCGTCCGCGAGGAACGTCGGCACGCCGATCGAGGCATCGATGGTCGAGCCCGGCGAGAGCGGGCCGGCGTCCACCGAGCCCGCGTCGATGATGTTCAGCGTGCCGCCCTCGCCGATCAGCGGGCGCACGAGCACGAACCGCGCATCGCTGTACAGCGTGTAGCCGGTCTCGATCGCGACGCCGACGTCGACCCCGGTCGCGGCGCCCGCGCCGTCGAGCGTGAAGGCCACGCCCGTCACCCGGCCGACCGGCTGGCCGCCCATCGTCACCGCCGAGCCCGCCTTCACGCCGGGCGCCCCTCGCTGGAGACTGAACCGGACCGTGTACGACTCGCTCGGTGTCAGCCGCTCGATCGCGCCGCTCAGCACCGCGCTGATCACCAGGAACCCGACCAGCCCCGTCACCAGGAACAGCCCCGTCAGCAGGCTCGCGGTCGATCGCTTGCGGTTGGCCATGCGCTGCTGCTCCGGTTCGTGCGGTGCTCCGCGTGTAGGTTAGCGGCGCGTCGGCTCGACGCTCGGCGTGATCGAGCTCGCGTCGACGCTGCCGAGCAGATCGTCGGCGTAGCTGCTCGCCGCCTTCCGCTCGGTGATGGGGCCCTGGGCGTCCCCGCGCAGGAACTGCCGGATCAGCCGCTCGCGCTCGGGCATTGAAGCTGCGTCCGCCTCCGGCGTGTCGCGGACCCGGTCGAACCACTCCCGCGTCTCGACGATCAGCATCTTGCCCTTGTCGAGCATCGCCATCCGGTCGGCGATCGCGAAGGCCGAGTCCATCTCGTGCGTGATCACCACGCTGGTCACGCCCAGCTTCTTCGACAGGTCGATGATCAGCCGATCGATCTCGGCGCTGGTCACCGGGTCCAGGCCCGCGCTGGGCTCGTCGTAGAACAAGATCTGCGGGTCAAGCGCGAGCGCTCGTGCCAGTCCCGCCCGCTTCTTCATGCCCCCGGAGATCTCGGCCGGGAACTTGTCCGCGTGCTCGCGCAGACCGACCAGCTCCAGCTTGATCTTGACCTGGATCTCGATGATGTCCGGGTCGAGGTCCGTGTGCTCGCGCAGCGGCAGGGCCACGTTGTCGGCGATCGTCATGCTGTTGAAGAGCGCTCCCGATTGGAACAGCACGCCGATTTTCTTGCGGGTGTCGTTGAGAACCTTCTCTTTCATGCCGCAGATGTTGGTGCCGAACAGCTCGATCGAGCCTGCGGTGGTTTCGACCGAGCCGATCATCATGCGGAGCGTGGTCGACTTTCCCGAGCCAGAGCCCCCCATGACCACCATGGTCTCGCCCTGATAGATGTCGAGGTCGAGCCCGTCGATGACGGTCTTGTCGCCGAACCTTTTGACGACGCCCCGGCAGCGGATGACCGGCATGGGGCCGCTCTCGGCCGGCGCGTCGGGCTTCATCCGCCGGCCTCGTCCGTAGCACCGGTTTCCGTTTCCGCCGCGCCTTCGGACCCGCCGTCAACGGGCGACTCACCCTCGATCTGCGGCGTCTCGGCCCCCGCGCGCGCGGCGAGCGTCGCGGGGTCGATCAGCCACGCGATGGTGCCATCGCTGAGTTCGATACCAAAGTTCTCGTACCCCGGCGTGCCGGAATCGGTCCGCTCGGTCGACGAGAGCGCGATCCACATGAGCCGCGTCCCGTTGTCGAAGTTCCCGGGCAGCGGGATCGCGTTCGCGTACGGCACCCTGGCCGGGTCCGGCGTGGCGCCACCCTGGCCCAGCTCGGTGAACGAAGAGATGAGGGGGCCGATGCCCGTCGGCACGCCGTTGTACGCACCGGCATCATCCCGATACGCGGCCTGGAAGGCGGCGATGTCGGCCGACATGACCGCCTCGTTTGTCGACGTGGTCAGCCTCGCACGCACCGCCGGCTCGTCGCCGTCCTGCACATCGGCGACGATCGACCCGAACGTGGCATACTGCTGCAAGCCCTGATTCACGCCGATCGCCAGCCCGATCCAGATGATTGTGACCAGCAGGCCGATGACGATGCCCGCCACGGCAAGCCCGGTGCCCTTCACACGGCCCTTGCTGCTGCTGATCCCGATGATCGCAAAGACACCCAGCACCGAGCCGATGGTGCTCAGGCCCGGGATGAAGCAGACAAGGCTGAACAGCAGCGACAGGATCGCCAGCACGCTCGTCCGCGAGGGGCCGCTGGGCATCGAGCTGCCGAAGTCGGAGCTCTGCATGGTTCCGCCGGCCGGAGCCGGCTGGGCGGCGTAGGGGTTCTCGCTCATACGCGCAGGCTATCGCTCCCGCCGATGCCGGGCCACCCGCGGCGACACCGAGCCGCCACTTTCACGATGTTGGCAGCGCGCCGCCCAGCACCGTCGCGGCCTCGGCGATGATCGCCGCCGCACGGTCGACCTCGTCGTCCGTTGTCGTCCTCGACAGGCTGAGCCGGATCGACCCGTGCGCGACCGCGGGCTCGATGCCCATCGCGAGCAGCACGGGCGAGGGCTCGAGGCTGCCGCTGGAGCACGCCGCGCCCGCCGACGCGCAGACGCCACGTTCCGAGAGCATGAGCAGCAGCGCCTCGGCCTCGAGCGACCGGAAGCCGACGCTGGTCGTGTTCCAGAGCCGAGCGCCGGTCGCGGTCGGGCCGTTGATCGCCGCCGATGGGCACCGCTCAAGGATGCCCGCCTCGAGCCGATCGCGCAGCGACGCCAACCGCTGACGCTCATCCGCGTCGGCCAGAAACGACGCCGCCTCCTCGCACGCCAGGCCGAAGCCGACGATGCCGGGCACGTTCTCGGTGCCGCCGCGCCTGCCGAGCTCCTGCGAGCCCGGCCGGACCGTTGCCAGCCGGGTGCCGCGACGCACGATCAGCGTGCCGACTCCCTTGGGCCCGTGCAGCTTGTGCGCGCTGAACGCGAGCATGTCGATCTGAGGGCCCTCGTCATCCGCGTGCGCCGGGTCGTTCGGCGCGGCCGTCCCCGTGCCGAAGCTCGTCGGCAGCTTGCCGACCCACTGCGTGCCGTCGACGAGCAGCGGCACGTGAGTCCCTTCGCACGCGCGACCGATCGCGCCGATCGGCTGGAGTGCGCCGGTCTCGTTGTTCGCCCACTGCAGGCAGCAGAGCGTCGCGCCGTCGAGCAGCGGGGCGGTGGCGTCGGCATCGACCACGCCGTACTCGTCGAGGGGTGCGAGCCGAACCTCGCACTCGAGTGTTTCGAGCAGGTCGCGCACGGCCGCGTGCTCGATCGCGCTCGTCACCAGCACCGGGTTGTCGGCATCTTCGAGCACGCCGCGGATGGCGAGTTCGAGCGACTCGGTTCCGCCGCTCGTAAAGACGACCTCGCGCGGCCTGCAGTTCACGAGCCTCGCGACCGACGACCGCGCGAGTTCCACCGCGTGCCGCGCCGCCTGACCGGGCCGGTGCACGCTCGAGGGGTTGTGCCAGGTGTCGTCGATCGCGGCGACCATCGCCTCGCGCACCGCCGGCGTGGGCCGCGTCGTCGCGTTGTTGTCGAGATAGATGACGGAGTCAGCCACGCAGGATTGTTACCCCCTCTCCCCGCCGGGGAGAGGGACAGGTCGGCGTGTCCGCAGGACAGGGCGACCAGGGAGAGAGGAGGTCATCGGATCAGCGAGCCCGGTTGAAGAAAGAAAGGAGATCGTCCTCCCCTCTCCCGGCCTCGGCTTCGCCTCGGCCACCCTCCCCCCGCCGGGGCGAGGGGTTTGACGGAAGAGCTCTACTTCCGCCTCGGCAGCAGGATCTGGCCGATCACCTGCACCACGCTCGTGTCCTTGGACTTGTGGTGCCCGGTGATGCCCATGGCCTCAAGCACGCCGAAGCCCAGCGCGATGTCGATCAGGATCCAGGCGATCATGTCCGCCGGCACGCGGCTTGAGACCTTCTTTGCGGCCTGCGCCGCCTCGACCTCGGTCTCCATAAACGCGTGCATTGACTTGAAGTGGCTCACGACCGCCTTATGGATCTCGCTGTCGCCCGTCTCGGTGATCGCCTGCAGGATGATGCGGTACCGAACCGCCTCGTCGTCGCCCAGGGCCGTCATCGGGTTGGAGCCCAGCAGGATCGCCAGCCGCTCGGCCGGGTCGCCGGCCGCGTCCATCTTGTCACGCCAGATCGACAGCGTCTGCTCGGCCGTCTGCTCGACGAGCGCGACGAACAGGTCGCGCTTCGACTCGAAGTGCCGGTAGATCACCGGCTCGGTCACGCCGGCGGCCTTTGCTATCTCGGCCGTGGTCGACCGGGCATACCCCCGATCGGCGAACAGGCCCGCCGCGACATCGAGCAGTTGGGCCCGGCGGGCCTCGGCGGGGAGCCGCTTGCGTGGTGCGGATTCGGTCGGCATCAGATCAGTCTAGTCGATACCAACCTCGTCGCGCGGCTCGCACCCGCACCCGCGGGGCTTCACCGGGTCGTAGCCGCCCTTGGCAAACGGGTGGCAGCGCAGCAGGCGCGACGCCGTCATCCATCCTCCACGCAGCGGCCCGTGCTCGCGCAACGCCTCGATCGCGTACTGGCTGCACGTCGGCCGAAACCGGCACTGCCCGCCCACGATCGGCGAGAGCGTGACCTGATACAGCTTGACCACGCCGATCATCGCGGCCGCGCCGATCCGGCCAAGCCGGGTCACAACTCGCCCCGCTTCTCGATGACCTTTGACAGCTTCACGATCGCCGATCGCAGCAACTCGGCGTACGTCTCCGGCGAATCGACCTTTGTTGATCGCGCTGCGATCACGATGTCGAGACTGGGCTGCGCGCCCGGCCACTCGGCGGCGACAACCCGGAACGCGTCCCGCAGCCTCCGCTTGACCGCGTTCCGCGTCACGGCGTTCCCCACCCGCTTGCCAACGCTCAGCCCGAGCCGGGGGTGGCCCAGGTCGTTGGGCCTGACAAAGACCACGATCGGGCCCTTCGGGGCCTTGAGCCGGGCGTCATACACCGCCTTGAACTCAAGGGCGTGCGTCAGCCGGTGGCGTTTGCGATAAGTCGCCCGCGCGGGCGCGTCGGTCATGCAGGAACGGTAGCGTCCGCTGCCGCCCGCTCGGCCTCTTGCCGCTCCGACCGCGGCGGCATCAGCCCGATTAGCACACCCAGCCCGCCGGCGGCCATCAGCCACAGCCGGCTCCGCTCACCCGTCGCCCACGTTGCCAGCCGGGACCGCTCGGCGCGGTGCGCCGGCGGCTCGGGCGGTGCGTGCGGCTCGGGCTCAAGCATCGCGAACACCGATGCGCTCGCCAGCCCGGGGTCGACCTCGAACTCGGCCAAAGGCGTGAGGCCATCCGGATAGAGGTTCAGCTGCAAAGCCTTGAGCTGCCGGACCGTGGCCGGCTCCCGGGCGATCACCGATTCGAGGTAGGCCTCGTGCCTCGCGAGCCGATCGAGCCGTTCCCGCTCCCAGGTCAGGGCGACGTCGCGGCGGTAGCGGGCCTCGTCCAGGGCCTCGCCGGCCGGGATGAGCACGGCCGAGGCGATCGCGCCGATCCCCGCGATGAGGAAGAACCAGCCCGGATCGGGCCACGGGAACCCCGCAGCCGACCCTGAGCGCGCGCCACCATGCGAGCCACTGCCCATGGAATAGAGCTATCGACCCGCGCGATCGCTCCAGTGCAGGATCCGTTTGCCGCCGCGACGCGAACCCTCCGACGGGCCAATGATCCCGCACGAGAGATCCGGTCTTTCCGTACGCAACCGCAGCTCTAGCACGGCCCACGCGGGCCAGACTCTGAAAGGAACCCTCCCATGGATGATCACGATCACGACCGGCACGATTCGCGCGGCGGTGGTGGCGGCCGAGGCCGGGGCAACCGCAGGGGCCTGCCGCTCAGCGAGCTCGACCCGGCGCTGACGGAAAAGTCCCGCAAGGTCATCGGCGGCGCGATCGAGGTCCACAAGGCCCTCGGCCCGGGCTTCAGCCGCGAGATCTACCTCAACGCGCTCAAGCACGAGCTGGCCGAGGCCGGGCTGGACTACGAGCTCGACGCCGAGTTCGAGGTCGTCTACAAGGACAAGGACCTCGGCGGCGTCAGCATCGATGTCTTCGTCGAGGAACGCTTCGCGGTCGAGATCCTCGCCAGGCCCGGTCAGATCGGCTCGCTCGAGAGGCTCGCGCTCCGCAGCAAGCTCCGCGCGGCCGACGTCGAGCTGGGCCTGATCATCAACTTCTCCGAGCGCCGCCTCAAGGACGGCCTCGTTCGCGTGCTCAACCCCGAGAAGCTGAATCTTCAACGCGAAGAGGAAGGCCATGACGACGAGTACGAAGACGAGGACGGCGACGACTAAACGCGTCTGAACTCTGACGAGCCCCTCGCGTGAGCAAGGGGGCACCATGCCCGAACCCCGCTTCAAGCCCATCCAGCTGCTGACGCGTCTCGCGATCATCGCCGTGGTCGGCGCGGCGGGTCTGTTCGGCTACCAGCTCCTGCGGGCCGACCTCGCGGCCCAGGTCTACCGCGACCGGCTCGAAGGCCTCGCGACCGAGTACGAAGTGCTGCGCGGCCAGTTCAATGAGGTCGTCGCCAAGACCGCCGTGACGGAGCTCGTGGTCGAGGACAACGAGGTCACCGTCCGCATCGCGAGCGCCGCCGGCACCGTCGAGACGATCGAGACGCCCTTCACCGCCGACGGCGAGCTGCATGTCGATTACGTCGTGATCGACGGCCGGCTGCTGATCCGCCGGCTCTACGACGAGGCGACGCCGCCGAACGAGGCGATGGTGATCGATCCGAGCCTGGCCGAGATCGACTGGGACGCCCCCGGCACCCGCTTCGGCACCACGATCTACCGCACGGTCGACGAAGGCCGCTGGGTGATCTCCATCTCGGCCAACGGCGCGCTCGACCTGTCGCGTGCCGGCGAGGCCGACGTGATCGAGCTGGCCAACGAGCCGCCCGTGCGCGAGTACGACGAGCTTCACGCCGAGACCAAGGCCGAGATCGGCGACATCGGTCCGGGCGAGGTCTTCCGCCGGCTGTTCTTCGGCCCGCCCTCACCCGAATCGCAGCCCGCCCAGCCGTAGCCATCCTGTACACTCCGGCAAACCGCCCGGAGGGCTTGCCGATGGCTCGATCCTTGCTCGCTCGTCTTGTCTGCTTCGTCGCCACCTCAGCTCTCGTCGGCTCGGCATCATCGCAGGCCATGCTGGGTGCGCCGGCCCCGGCCATCGATCTCGAAGCGATCGAGAACGCGCCGGCCGACCTCGGCATGACCGCCGAGGAGATCACTTGGGACGCGCTCGCCGGCAGTACCGTCGTGCTCGAGTTCTGGGCCACCTGGTGCGGCCCGTGCATCGCCGCGATCCCGCACCTCAATGAGCTGGCCGAGTCGTACGCCGACGCCGACGATGTGATCTTCTTGAGTGTCACGGATGAGCCGGTGGATCTGGTGAGCGAGTTTCGGACCAAGCGTGAGATGAAGAGCTGGATCGGCCACGACCTCGACCGCGACACGCTCGACGCGTTCGACGTCCGCGGCATCCCGGCGACGTTCCTCATCCACGATGGGCGGGTGATGGCGAAGACACACCCGGCGCGGCTGACCCGCGATCACGTCGAGATCGCGCGGCGGGGCGAGGTCGTCGACGAGCTGGCTGAGACGAGCTCGCGCGGCGACACCGTGGAACGAAACGCCGACGGCGCCACCATGCCGCTGGGCCGACGCGACCGCGTCAGCTTGACCTCAGGACTCGACCCGTACAGCGCACTCGATGTCACGCCGGCGTTCCAGCTCATCGTCCGCGAGCCGGATCCGTCGCAGACTGCCATGTGGTCGGGCGACGCATCGGTGACGATGCTCGGCCAGACGGTCGACGCGCACGTCTCGCTGCTCTGGGGCGTGCCGCTCTACGCGATCGACCTCGACGAGTCGCTCGATGGAACGCGCTTTGACGTGATCGTCCGTCGGGGCGATGTGTCGGCGGAAGCCGTCCGTCCGATCGTCGCGGCGGCGATGGGGGTCGACGTCGAGCCGCAGACGATCACCGCACAGGGCTACCGCGCCGTGCTCGGCGACGAAGGACTCAAGCTCAAGCCCTCGGGCCTCGTCGACGCGCTGGGACACTCCACGCGAACCAGCCCCGAGATGATCCAGGTCATCAGCGAATCGAACACCGTCGGCCTGCTGCTCTCTGTTGCCTCGTCGCTTGTCGGAGCACCGATCGAGGACGCCACCGGCCTCGGTGACGAGCTGTACCGCTACAGCGTCTTTGTGAGCACCGATCGCGAGCTGCTGCCCGACGAGTTCTTCGAAGCCACCGGCATCCGACTCGAACCGATCGAGACCGAGATCGAGGGCCTGGTCGTCCGTCCGATCGAGCCGTAAGCCGAGTCCTCCTTCTTCGATTTCTTTGCGTGCGCTGTCGTGTCGCGCGTCGGCTTTCGCATGGTCTGACCGAGGGCCGTGGGGGCCCAGACGACAAGACCAAAGACGACAGCCAGACCACGAAGAAGGAGACCGCCATGAAAGCTCTGACCGCTATCGCTCTGTCCACGCTCGCCCTGAACATGACCGGCGGCGCCGTCGCCGACCCGATCAGCGGGCTGTACATCGATACCCCGCTCTGCGACAACCACGGCCCGCTGCAGGCCGTCGAGGAGTTCGGCAACCCGAGCGCCTTCCAGCCCAGCCAGTGGATCGAGCACTCGGCGACCTTCACCGACGAGGTCGCGTGCTCCGCGACCGACGATCCGACCATGCCCAACGCCCTCGTGCAGATCACCAACCTGACCAATCGCACGCTCGACAACCTGTTCTACGTCGGCGACCCGGAGACCCGCTTCAGCAACGTCGACGGCAACGGCTTCGGCGGCGGCACGCCCGACATCGCGGGCCTCGCGTTCCGCATCGACTCGGTCGGCGCGAACCAAAACCTCATCTTCGAGAGCGGCGCGTTCAACGGCCTCTTCGAGCCCGGCGAGACCTGGCAGTTCATCGTGCAGGACTACGAGAACGCCATCGGCACCGCCCCGGACCTGTTCTTCAGCGTCGGCATGGCCGGCGACTCGATCGCGATCAACAACTCGTCGGCCAGCATCGTCCGCATGGTGCCCACGCCCGCGTCCGCGTCGCTGATCGCCCTCGGCGGGCTTGCGGCCGCTCGCCGCCGCCGCTGAGATCGCGACAGTCGGATTGCGACACACCACGCCGCACACACCCGTCGGCCCGCCTCGCACCGTGAGGCGGGCCGATGCATTTTTCCGGAATCGCAACGGATCATGTCAGGTCCGCCGTCCGAATCCGAAGAGGTCAGTGAGGCCGTTTGTTTCCTCTCCTGGAAGGCCTCGCTGAATCAGATCTCTCTCCTCCACGCGACCGGGCGCCTGACAGGGTGCCCGGCCGCGTTGTTTTTGCGCCGCGCCGACGCCACCTACGATGCGGCCCTGAGGAGACCCCCATGGCCGACGACGCAGCAACACCGACCAAAAACATGGACGACATCATGGCCCTCTGCAAGCGCAGGGGCTTCGTCTACCAGGCCTCGGAGATCTACGGCGGCATCAACGGCTTCTGGGACTACGGCCCCCTCGGCGCACAGCTCAAGAAAAACCTCCGCGATGCGTGGTGGCAGGACGTCGTCATGAATCCGTGCCGAGGCATGCCGGGGCCCGACGGCAAGCCCGTGCGCATCGTGCCGCTGGACTCGTGCATCGTGCAGAACCCGAAGGTGTGGGAAGCGAGCGGGCACGTCGGCGGGTTCAACGATCCGATGGTCGACTGCCGGGAGACCAAGAACCGCTACCGGGCGGATCATTTGTTGTGCATCGGCAAGAAGGGTGACAAAGCAGGCCAGATCTACGCCTACGTCGAGAACAACGACGAGTCGTTCGACGCGGCCCTCAAGAAGCTCAGCAAGTACGTCAAAGAGGATCTGACCAAAGACGACACCGACACCTGCCCGCTGACAGATCTGTCGGCCGACGAGCTCGCGATCACCGTCGGCCCCGATACCAAGACCGTCGGCACGCTCACCGAGCCCCGCGCGTTCAACCTGATGTTCAAGACCTTCGTCGGCGCGACCTCGGCCGAGACCGACGACAACGCCGCCTACCTCCGCCCCGAGACCGCGCAGGGCATCTTCATCAACTTCAAAAACGTCGTCGACACCACGCGTGTGTCCGTTCCCTTCGGCATCGCGCAGACGGGCAAGGCGTTCCGGAACGAAGTGACGCCGCGGAACTTCACCTTCCGCAGCCGCGAGTTCGAGCAGATGGAGATCGAGTTCTTCTGCCACGAAGATGACGCCGAGCAGTGGTACACGTTCTGGCGCGACTCGCGCATGCAGTGGTGGCGCGACATCGGCCTCGAGGGCGACAACCTCCAGATGCGCGAGCACGACGACGATGAGCTGGCCCACTACGCCAAAGACGGCGGCGGGGCGGCCGACGTCGAGTACCGCTTCCCGTTCACGGCCCCCGGCTTCGGCGAGCTCGAGGGCATCGCGCACCGCAGCAACTACGACCTCCGCCAGCACGTGAAACACTCGGGCGCGAAGCTGGAGTACTTCGACCCCACAAGAGGGGAGCTTGCCAAGAACATGCAGCCCAAGGGCGAGCGGTACCTGCCGCACGTGATCGAGCCCAGCGCTGGCTTGGACAGAGGCGTCCTGGCGATCCTCTGCGAGGCCTATACGCCCGACCCGGACCGGGCGAGCGGCGTGTATATGAAGTTCCACCCGCGGGTGGCGCCGATCAAGGCGGCGGTGTTCCCGCTCGTGAACAAAGACGGCATGCCCGAGAAGGCTGCCGAGCTGCATCAAGCGCTCGTGAAACGTTTCGGGCACCTCGGCATGATCGAGACCGACCCGAAGCAGTCGATCGGCAAGCGGTACGCCCGCATGGACGAGGCCGGCTGCCCGTTCTGCTTCACGATCGATGGCGACACGCTGACCGACGGCACGGTCACCGTCCGCGACCGCGACTCGGCGGGCCAGGAGCGGATCCCGATGGACAGCGCGGTCGATTTCCTGGTCGACCGGCTGGGCCTGTAAACGCGGTCTGCGCGTACGAGGCGCGGTGGTCCGAAAAAATTCAGCAAATCCACTCAAGCGGCGGAACTTCGCCGGCGACCATCCGTCCAAAGAGCGAAGGACCTCTCTTCTCCGCTGTCCCGGGCGCTGCACCGCCCGGGGCGGCTTTGCTCCCTCAATCCCGGGGCGTGACGCCGAAACGTTCGCAGAAATGTGGGTCGACGCGTCGCCCGGCGGCACAAGTCGCAGGTCTGGCGAAATCCGAAAGGCTTTCGGACCGATACGGCCGGTGTGTGTGCGTCTGCGAAGGAGCCCGACAGCGTGCCATCGGCCCCGGTACCAGCAAACGAAGCGGAACGTCTCGCCGCGCTGCGGTCGCTGCGCGTGCTGGATACGCCTCCGGACCAGGGTTTCGACGACCTGACCTCGCTGGCGCGCGATGCTCTGGGCCTTCCCACGGCCTCGATCAGCCTGGTCGACGAGCATCGGCAGTGGCTCAAGTCATCCGCCGGCATCGATCCAGCGGAGGCGGCGTGCGACGTGCCCCGGTCGCAGTCGATCTGCGCGTACGTCGTGCACAGCGCAGAGCCTCTGGTCATCGATGATCTCGCGGCAGACGAGAGGACCCGCGACAACCCCTTGGTGACAGGTGCGACCGGGCTGCGGTTCTACGCGGGCGCACCGATCGTGCTCTCGACGGGAGAGGCCGTAGGTTCGTTCTGCGTGGAGGACCGTCGGCCCAACTCGCTCACCGAGCACCAGACCGCGATGCTCGAGCGGTTCGCCTCGGCGGCTGCTTCGATGCTTGAGTCACGCCGCGCCGAGCGGGCGCTGCTCGAGGCCGACCATCGCCTCAAGTCGATCCAGGACGCGACCCCGGTTGGCCTCTTGCACCTCGAAGCGGTGCGCGATCATCGGACGCGCGTAGTCGATTTCAGGATCGCTGACGCGAACAGCACCGCGAGAGGGCTGCTCTCGTTACCCGAGCCCTGCGTCGGCTCCGCACTGGCCGAGAGAGTGCCGGCGGTGCGTGAGGCCGACGACGGTGCCGTCTGGCACGCGATGCTCCACACGTCGGCGTCCGGCGACCCGACAACCGTCGAGGCGGAGTGCGGCGACCGCGGACGCACGCTCACCCTGCGTTGGAAGTTCGCGAGGCTGGATTGCTGCGTCGTCGCGTCGGTCGAGGACGTGACGGCGATCCGGAAGGCCGAGCGGGTGAAGTCCGAGCGTGAGCAGCTGATGCGGCAGTTCGTCCAGCACACGCCGGTCGCCGTGGCGATGTTCGACACCACCATGCGCTACCTCGTCGCATCAGACAAATGGTACACCGACAACGGACTGCCGCACCAGGACCTCGAAGGGCTGCATCACTACGACGTCTTTCCCCACCTCGGCGAGGACTGGCGGTCGTTCCACAGGCGGGCGCTCAACGGCGAGTCGCTCTCGCGGGAGCGGTACTGCTATGAGCGGCCGGATGGTCGCACGCAGTGGCTCCGCTGGCAGATGTACCCGTGGCAGCACGACGACGGAACGGTCGGCGGGATCATCGTCTTCACCGAGGACATCACGGCACGGGCCGAGCAGGACCTGATCATCGAGCGGTCGCGCGATTTGCTCGAACAGACCCAGGCGATGAGCGGCGTGGGCGGCTGGTCGCTTGATCTCACAACGGGCGAGCTGCACTGGACCGAGCAGACGTTCGCGATCCATGGCATGTCCGCGGCGGAGGGCGAGCCCGATGTGAGTCGGGCCATCGATAAGTACGCCCCAGAGCACCGCGCCATGGTGAGAGAAGTAGTCGACCGCGCCGCGAACGGAACCGAGCCGTTCGACTTCGAGGCCGAGATCATCCGGACGGACGGCGTGCACGTTCCGGTTCGGGCGATCGGCTGCCCTGTCGTCCAGCACGGCCGGGTGGTCAGGCTCGTCGGGGCCTTCCAGGACCTGACCCGCATCAGGGCCGAGCAGGAGCAGCGCGACCGCAGCCTCGCGATGCTCCGCGTGATGAGCGAGGGGACGGACGATCTCATCTTCGTGAAGGACATCAAGGGGCGGTTCTTGTTTGCAAACCCGGCGATGGCGGAGTTCTGCGGCGTCGCGCCCGGCGACATGCTCGGCAAGACCGATGACGAGGTCATGCCCGCTCACATCGCCGAGCTATGCCGCAGCGGCGACCTAAAGGTGCTCGCCACCGGGGCGTCGACCACGTTCGGCGAAGAGCTGCCCACGCCGAGCGGGCTTCGGCACTACAACACGCTGAAGCAGCCCTACCGGCTGTCGGACGGCACGGTCGCCGGCGTGATCACGCTGTGCCACGACATCACCGAGGTGCGCGAGCAAGAGGCCGAGAGCAGACGCCTCCGCGAGATCATCGAGGCCATCACCGACGCGAGCTCGGACGTGATCTTCGTGAAAGACCGCGAGGGCAAGCTGATCTTCTGCAACCCGGCGTTCATCGATGGGCCGGCCGACGGCCTCGGCGAACGCCGGG
>JBCBMF010000011.1:0-28022 GCA_039822905.1 Planctomycetota bacterium | reverse complement strand
CGCAGATCCGGCTCGCCGAGTACCCGCGGTGGTACTTGACGTCGCCGCCCTCGTCCATGAACTCGTCGTCGGTCCAGGTGTCCTCGAACTCGGTGAAGATCTGCTCGGGCGTTTTGCCCAGGATCTGATTGAGGACGTTGAGCCGGCCGCGGTGGGCCATGCCCAGCACGATCTCGGTCGAGCCGAGGGAGGAGAGCGCATCGAGCACCTCGTCGAGAAGCGGAATGAGCGACTCGGCGCCCTCCAGGCTGAACCGCTTCTCGCCGGGATAACGCTTCTGAAGAAACGCTTCGAAGGCCTCGGAGTTCAGTAGCAGTTCGAGCACATGGGCCTTCTTGCCGCGGGTAAGATCAGGCCTGCCGTTGATGCCCTCCCAGCGGTTGACGAGCCAGTCGCGTTCTTCATAGTCCTCGATGTGCGTGAACTCGACGCCGACGGACCCGAGGTACATGCTCTCGAGTTTGTCGATGAGATCCCTCAGCCGGCTGCCGGCGGGCAGGCCCAGCAGGTTCGGTGGCACCGCGGCGTCCAGGTCTGCCTCGCTCAGGCCGAACTGCTCGAGCGTGAGGGCCTGCGGCCGCTTGCGTGGTCGGTCGAACGGATCAAGCTTCGCGGCGAGGTGCCCCCTGCCGCGGTAGGCGAGGAGCAAGGCCTCGGAACCGACGTCGATCCGATCGCGGCCGGAACCGGTTGCGCCGGATTGCGTTCCGATGTCGTAGCCTCGGAAAAAGGCCCGAACATCGGCCGGAACCGATTCTGGGTCTCGGCGGTAGGCCTCCTGCTGAGCATCGAGGTACGCACCGTTCCATCCGTTGACGCTTGGGCCGATGGCCCGTGGATCGCCTGGCATGTCAGTCCTTCGCCGCTGGGCAACAGCTCCGTGACGCTCCGGCCGGTGACTTCCCGCGACCGGAACCGTGCATCCTAGCCCGAAAGTCGGTCCATCCGGACCCGGAAATCACCGGAATCATCCGCGGCGATGTCAGGTTTTTAGCCGAACCGTCCCGTGACGTACTCTTCGGTCTCGGTGAGCCTCGGGCGTTGGAAAAGGTCGGCAGTCGGTCCATATTCGACGAGCCGGCCGAGATACATGAACGCGGTGAAGTCGCTCACGCGCGACGCCTGCTGCATGTTGTGCGTCACAATGAGCACCGTGTACCGACCCGCGATCTCGCTGATCAGCTCTTCGATCCGCGCCGTCGCGATCGGATCGAGCGCCGAGCAGGGCTCGTCCATCAGCAGAACCTCGGGCTCGGCGGCGATCGCCCGCGCGATGCACAGCCGCTGCTGCTGACCGCCCGAAAGGCCCAGCGCCGACTCGTTCAGCCGGCTCTCGACCTCGTCCCACAACGCGGCTGATTTCAGGGAACGCTCGCAGACTTCCTTGAGGACGCGCTTGCGGCGTTCGCCGGCGATACGCAACGGGTAGACCACGTTCTCGAAGATCGACATCGGGAAAGGGTTCGATTTCTGGAAGACCATGCCGACGCGCTTGCGGAGGGCGATCACATCAACCGACGGGTCGTAGAGCGACCGCTGGTTCAGGAACATGCCGCCCTCTGTGCGCACGCCCGCGACGAGGTCGTTCAGCCGGTTGACCGAACGTAAGAGTGTCGACTTGCCGCAGCCTGATGGCCCGATGAGCGCTGTAACCCGCCCCTTGGGGACGTTCATTGCAATGTCGTAGAGCGCTCTGGACTCGCCGTACCACAGGCTGAACCGGTCGATGCCGAGTATGCAGTCGTCCGCATCGGGGATGCCGTAGACGCTGGCGTCGAAGGCTTGATCCGCGTCGATCGCACGGATGACGGAGTGCTCGCCCTTGATCTCGGTGAGTGCGGAATGTGTGTGGTCAGCCATCACAGCGTTCATCTCAGAAGTGTCCGCCCGCGAGCTTTCGACGCAGCCGCCCGCGGAGAGCGATCGCTGCGAGGTTCATGGTAACGACGAGAACGATCAGGAGCAGCGTGGTCGTCCAGACCATGCCGCGCGCGGCTTCAGAATCGGGGCTCTGGAAGCCGAGGTCGAAGATATGGAACCCCATGTGCATGAAGCTGCGGTCGGCGAACACGAAGGGGAACCGAGGCTCGACGGGGAGCTCGGGCGCGAGCTTGACAGCGCCGACGACCATGAGGGGCGCCACCTCGCCCGCGCCACGCGCCATCGCCAGAATGGTGCCCGTCATCACGCCGGGCATCGCGCCGGGCAAGACAACACGCGAGACTGTCTGCCAGCGAGAGGCGCCGCAGCCGTAGCTCGCCTCACGAAGGCTCTGCGGGACCGCCGCGATCGCTTCTTCGGTCGAGACGATGACCACGGGAAGCGTGAGCAGCGCGAGCGTGAGCGAGGCCCAGAGCAGGCCGCTCGAGCCGAAGGTTGGCTCACCGTCGAGGAGCTTGACGCGGAAGAAGCCGTCGAAGTACGGCGATGTCGCGAAGAGCACGAGCACGGCGGTCGCGCCGAGCGCCCACAGCACCCCTGCGATCCGCACGCTGCTCCGGAAAAGCAGCGCGGACACGATCGCCGACGCGGTGCCGAGCAGAACGATCCACCATGTCGCGCGCCCGAGCGTGAGCGCTTCTTCCGGCCCGCCGTCGATGTAGCCGCCGACGGCATAACAGAAGAACCCGAGCCCGAAGATGCCGTAGACGATGCTTGGGACACCGGCAAGGTTGTTGATCGCGACGCGGAGCACGCTGATCAGCGCACCCTGCTTGGCATATTCCCGGATGTAGAGCGCGGCCAGCACGCCGAGCGGGACGACCACGATCGTCAGCAGCAATGTCACCGTGACTGTACCGATGATGACCGGAAAGATGCCGCCCTCGGTGTTCGCCTCGCGCGGGTCCGTCAGCAGGTAGTCCTTCCAACGGGACACGAACACGCTCGCTTTGTCGGTGAACCCGAGGGCGTTGGGCTGGAGCACCCGAACGATTTGGGACGCTTTGAGCAGTTGGTCGGGGGCGCTCTGCGACTCAGGCGCGAGCACGCCGGTCGACGAGGCAACGGCGACTCGGAACTCGCGGTCGAGCGCCTGAAGCCGTTCGAGCTTGGCATTCAGCTCTACGAAACGAGCCTCCGTGTCCAGGCGTCGGGCCTCGAGCGTGGCGACGCGTTCCGAATACCACCGCTCGAGCTCGCCCTGGCCGGCCTCGGGCCGCTCGAGCCACGCGCCCAGCAGCAAGACGATCCCGGCGGCAGCGATGACGATGAAGGCCCGCGACCTGCGAGCCGTGAGCCAAGCCCCACCGCTCGCGCTGGCAACGCCCAAGGCGAGTGCCGCCAGCCACACCGGGCGGGGCATGCCGCCCTCGCCGGCTTGGGCGAGTCGCAGCCCGGCGGACTCGACTGCCTGGCTGATCTCGCGGAGCTCACGGTTTGCGTTTGCGAGCGGGCCCGCACGCAGCTGCTCCATCTCTCGACGACGCTCACGGCCCGCGGAAACCGCGTCAGCGAGAGACTCAACATCAGGCGGGACATCTGCGCCGGCATCGGAACCGATCCTGCCGATAAAGATGCCCCACTCCTGCCGTTCGAGCAGCACAGCGTCGGCCGGTTCGGACCGCGAGGCCACATCGGACTCCTGCACCCATCGGAAGGGCGCGCCGCCGAGGTCCCGGTTCCCGACGCGGTACAAGGTCTGTCGGCTGCCGTCCTGATCGACCTTGGTGCGAACGGGCAGACCCAACACTTCTTCGCCTGACGCGAGTGTGACCGACTCGACACGCGACGGCCAGAACGAGCTGATGCCCTGCGCAAATACGAGGGCGAAGAGGCCGAAAATCATAACCACACAGATCGACAGCGCGAACGCCATGACCCACTGCGGGAGCACACCCAGCGCGTTCGGGCTGGTCCGGTCGGCAGACATAGTGGCCGGCTCGCTGCTCATAGCATCGAGTTCCGCTTGCGGAAACGCTGTCGGACGATCTCAGCGGTTGTGTTGACGACGAAGGTCATCACGAACAGCACAACGCCGCAGAGAAAGAGCAGCCGGTAGTGCGTTCCGCCGCGTTCCGCTTCCGGCAGCTCGACAGCGATGTTGGCAGACAGCGTGCGCAGTCCCTCGAACACGTTCCAGTCCATGATCGGCGTGTTGCCCGTCGCCATGAGGACGATCATGGTCTCGCCGACCGCGCGGCCGAGGCCGATCATCGACGCGCTGAAGATCCCGCTCGCGGCGACGGGCAGCACGACCCGGACTGTGGTCTGCCAGCGTGTCGCGCCCGCGCCGAGCGATGCCGCCCGGAGGCTCGCCGGAACGCTCTGAATCGCGTCGTCGCTGATGGTGTAGATGATTGGGATGATCGCGAAGCCCATGACAATGCCGATGACGAGTGTGTTTCGCTGCGTGAAGGCGCCGACGATGCTCTCGCGGGGGTCAATATCGGCCGATGCGAGCAGCACCGCCGCGAGTCCGCCTGCGACGATCCCAAACATGCACGATGTTGCGATCCTTGCGATTGGTTCCCATGCCGCGTCGCGGATGCGAGACGACCGAGCCGTGGCGAGCGGCCAGACCACGAGAATGCACAAGACGGCCATCGCGGGCGCGATCAACGCGAACCAGCCGGGGCCGGCCGCGCCGTAGACGCCGCTGAGCCAGTTCTTCACGGCGACAGAAGGCTGCGCAAACTCCTCCGCGAGGTCGTCAACACGAGCTCGCGTCTCGTCGGTGGCTGGCTCGACCGGAGAGGTGCCGAGGCCATCGGCCGTTGGCTCGACGGATCCCGCCAGCGTGAGCACATCCGCACGGTCGGGCCCGAAGAGCACCCGCTCGAACGGGTTGGCGAGTGCGATCGAAAGCCCGATACCCGCCGCAGCGACAAGCACGACGTACATCGGCAGCGCAGCGCTGCCGTGGGTTTCGTTTGACGAACCCGCGCGAAAGCCCGACAGCCCGGAGATCACGAGCACAAGCAACGGAACGACGACGAAGCTCGCGAGCACGACAGAAAGATGCTCCGCGACGAACGGGGCAACAACCATTGCTGCGACGAAGCCGAGCACGACCGACGGCAGGGACGCCATCGTCTCGATCATCGGCTTGACCACGCCGCGGACACGCTTCGAGAGGAACTCGCTCGTGTAGATCGCCGCGAGCACGGCGATCGGTGTCGCAAAGAGCATTGAAACGACAGTCGCTTTGATCGTGCCGAAGATCAGCGGCACAAGGCTGAGCTTGGGCTCAGCCGCATCGGTCGCGCCGGACGCCTGATAGACGTACTGCGTCTGCAGCTGACCTTCGAACAGCATCGGGGAGAAAAGGCTGCGCGGCGTGACGTCCGGGTGCCCGAGCCGGACGGACCCGACGGTGTACCCGTCTTGCGTTGCGACGACAAAGCCGTCGGTCTTCGGGGCGACTGCTACCGTCTGCACCGAGGTACCAACGTCGATCGCTGCGACCTGCTTGCCCGACGACGCGTGCAGCACGCGCACGCCGCCCGATGCATCGCCGACCAGGACGACACGTTCCCGGTGGCTTGTCGTGAGCGAGGTAACGCTGTCGCCGCTCCGGCTCAGGGCCGGACCCGAGACCATCCGACCCGGGTCCTCGGGATCGAGCGGGTCGAAGCCGACCCACCAGGACCCGATCGTGCCGGCATCCGTCGCGGCGACGATCGTGCGGTCCCCGATCAGGGTTGTCGCGGCGGACAGTTGTTCCGAGCCGTCCCAGAGTCTGCCTCGCTCGGTCTCGACGGCATCAGCGCGGCCGATGGCGATGCGGAGAAACGTCCCGTCGCCGCCGAGCACGACACACTGGTTGTCTGCGAGGAGGATCACTCTGGCTGCGTTGTCGAGGGCTTCAATCGCGGCCGTATCAAGAGCGACCGCGTCCTGCTCGCCGCCGCCGCCGATCAAGGATCGAGACTTCCGCACGCTCCACAGCAGAAGCTCGCCGGCTTCGTCGATGGCGGCGATCACCCTGCGTCGACGGCCGTCGATCACGTCGGCATCAACGATCGCGCGATCGATCGCGGCCGATCCCACCGTTTCGTATTCAAGCTCGCTGACGCGGAATCGGTCATCGGGCAGCCGTTCGGCGTGGCTTGGTGCGTTCTCACCCGTGACGATCGAGTAGCGGTACCGCGCAGAGGCCCATGCCAGGGTCGAATCGGACTGCGCGACCAGGAACCCTGAAACGGGGTCGGCCGCGATGGTGCGGAACGTCTCGCCGTCTTCTTGAGCGAACGGGAACGGGCTCGATCCGATGATCACCCCGTCGCTCAGGAGACGGTGCTCGATCGATGCGTCCTCACCGATCCACGCCGCCGTGTGGAGGTATTCGTCGAGCAGCGGCGCCTGATCGGACACTGCGAAACCGGCTGCGACCGTTTCGCCGGCATCCGCACCACCCGGTGCCAGCAGCGGCACCGTGACGTACACAAGGTAGAAGCAGATGCCTACGACCGCGGCGATGACGCTCAGCCCACCCGCCGAGATGATGACGGCGGCCGCACGATCCGCGGCCTGCACGCGGGCCGAGCCGCGGAACGAGCGATCGTCCGCGGGCGGAGCCGCTTCGAGTTCGACGTCTCTCGTGGGCGGCACCGGGGTCTCGTGCTCAGAAAGCGGGGTTCAGACCGAGCTGCTCGAGCTGCTGCCGGGCGATGTACGCGTTGATCGGGAAATAGCCGTCCTTCAGCACGGCTTCCTGCCCCTCACGCGAGAAGATCAGCCGAACGAACTGCTCGCGGAGCGGGTCAAGGGCGCGGTTCGGGTCCTTGTTGATGTAGACGTAGAGGAATCGTGCGTAGGGATAGCTGCCATCAAACGCGGTGCCCGCGTTGGGCTCGACGGCTTCGCCGAACTCGTCCACGATCGTCAACGCTTTTACCTCTTGCGTGCGAAAACCGAGACCCGAGTAGCCCATCGAGAAGCGATCGGTGCCGACGGCCTGGACAACCGATGAGGAGCCCGGCTGCTCCTTGACGCTCGACTTGTAGTCGGAGTCGCCTAGGGCCTGCTGCTTGAAGTAGCCGTATGTACCCGAAGCGGAGTTGCGGCCGTACAGCACGATCCGCTGAAACTTGTACGCGGGGTCATCGACGCCGAGATCACCCCACGTCATGTCGGGGCCATCGACCGAGAAGACCTGCCTGACCTGATCGACCGAGATCTCATCGAGCGGGCAATCCTTATGGACGTACACGGCGAGGCAGTCGATGCCGGTCTTGAGCAGCGTCGGCTTGTAGCCCCACTCCGCCTCGAACGAGTCGACTTCCTTCGACTTCATCTGCCGACTCATCGGGCCGAAGCTGGCCTGGCCTTCGGTCAGCGCCGGCGGCGCGGTCGACGAACCCTTGCCGGTGATTTCGACGGACACACCGGGGTAGAACCGCTGGAGCGACTCGGCCCAGAAGGTCATCAGGTTGTTCATCGTGTCCGAGCCGACGCTCTTGACGGAACCCGCCACGCCCTGGGCCGGCTTGTACGGAGCGAGCTCCGGGTCAAGCAGGTCGGTCGGATCGGAACTTTGGGCACCGTGGCACAAGGCGGCGACGGCGAGCGATGCGATTGCAGCAAGGCGTTTCATGAGCAGCTGGCTCCAGACCAAGTCGTTCCGCCGCACGCCGGTGCGGCGCGCGCGAGCTTAGCCGCCCTGCTCGGGTATTGCCTCGGCGAGAGCCGCCTCGAGAGCCCCAGTCAGCTCCGCTCCGTCCGGCTCAACTCTCGGCCCAAACCGTGCTGCGACGGTCCCGTCGCGGTTAATTAAATATTTCGTGAAGTTCCATTTTGGCTCTCCGCCGATGGGCTCGGGCTGCGAGCGAAGGTCGAGAAAGAGCGGGTGGGCCTCCTCGCCCAGAACCCGAACCTTGTCGAACACCGGGAATGTCACGCCGAAGGTGCTCGAGCAGAATTCGACGATCTCGTCGATCGCTTTGGGCTCCTGGCCGCCAAAGTCGTTGCACGGGAACGCGAGCACCACGAAGCCGGCTTCTTTGTGCGTTTCGTACAGCGTCTGGAGCCCCTCGTACTGCCGCGTGAAGCCGCACCGGCTCGCCGTGTTGACGACCAGAACGACCTTGCCGGCATACTGCTCGTCGAGCTGAACCATCGTCCCGTCGCTCAGCGTCGCCTTATGGTCGAGCACGAGTTCCTCCTTTGCGGCGGCTGAGCCGTTCGTCTGAAGAACCATTGTCACGATGGACACCGACAGTAACATGACAAGATTCACGCGTAGCTCCTTGTGATGCGGCCCGTACGCGGCTTCAGCAGCCTTGCCCCTCTAGACTCCGTCTCAATATGCAATCCATGGTAGAACTCTCTCGCACAATCCGCTTCGCCGTCAGCCGCCGGCGGCGAGACGCCGACGAGCGCCACCGCAACGGCTTCGGTGGCAGCCCGAGGTTTGATGGTCTCGGTGCCCACTACGAGTTAGTCGTGAAATGCCAAGGCGAGCCGGATCCGAAGACCGGGTATCTGATCAACATCAAGGACATCGACCGAGCCGCGAAGGCAACCGCCCTGAAGACGATCGACGAGCAATTCCGGGCCGGCACGTCTGTCAGCGAGCTCGAATTGTTGCCGCGACTCGCCGACGCGATCGCAGAGAAGCTCGTCGCCCCTCTCCGCAGTGTGCTCTGGCGACTCTCACCGACATTCAGCCTGGAATATGACATGCACGATCGGACGCACGCCCTGCTTCGGCAGCAGTTTGACTTCGCCGCCGCTCACAGACTCCACGCCCCCGAGTTGAGCGATGAAGAGAATGAACGCGTGTTCGGCAAGTGCAACAACCCATCGGGGCACGGGCACAACTATCGCATCGAGGCGGCGGTCGCGGTGCCCGTAGACCAGCCTGTCGGTGGCTTCGGCCTTGCCGATCTGGAAGAGCTCTGCGACACGCTCGTCATCGAGCGGTTCGACCACACCCATCTCAATGTTGACACCGAGGAGTTTGGTCCGCGCGGCGTCATGCCGAGCGTCGAGAACATCGCGAAGGTCATCTACGACATCCTCGCCCCTGCGGTCGCCGATCGGGGCGCAGCGCTCCGGAGCATGACGGTGTGGGAAACCGACCGAACATGCTGCACGTACCCCGCGTCGCTGCTCACGCCGCTGCAAGCCGATTCCAACTGATCGAATCCGCGTGATCGCTGATAAGCTCAAGGTTCACAGACCGTGAAGCCGCCGAAACGCATCCTGCTCGTTCGGCCCAGTGCACTCGGAGACGTGTGCCGAACCGTGCCGCTGGCAGCAAGCCTGAAACGACACTGGCCTGAAGCAGAAATCGACTGGGTGGTCAACGCGCCGTTCGCCGACGCGGTGCGCGGGCATCCGGCGGTCCGCCGCACAATCCGGTTCGACCGCAAATCGATCGGGCGTTCGCTCGCCAGGGGAAACCCCACGCCCCTGCGGCGTTTCGTTGCCAAGCTCCGAAGCCGGCAGTACGACATCGCGATTGACGCTCAGGGGCTGGCGAGATCCGCTGCGGTAACGAGGCTGTCCGGTGCGCCGATCCGCGTCGGCCACGCGGACGCGCGCGAGCTCGGCTGGACCGTGCTCACACACCGCGTCACCTCCCCCGCTGATGCGCATACTGTTGATCGGATGCTCGATCTGCTCGGCCCGCTGGGGGTGCCGCCGCGCGATGACATGACGCTCTCCCCGCCCGCCGACTCCCGTTACGACGCAGCGATCGACCCGAACGCCATCGTGCTCGCGCCGACGAGCATCTGGCCGGGCAAGCAGTGGCCTATCGCACGCTTTCATGAACTGGCAGCGCGGCTTCACGCGAAGGACGTTGGCCCGTTCGTTGTCGTCGGCGGACCGGGCGAGCGTGACCAGTGCGAGCCGCTGCTCAGCGATGGCTCGCTGCCGGTGGTTGACTTCGTCGGCAAGACGTCCGTTGGCCAGCTCATGGACATCATCCGGCGTTGCAGGCTTGTCGTGGCAAACGATTCCGCAGCACTGCACATGGCCGTCGGGTTTGACAAGCCCGTGGTTGCGCTCTTCGGACCGACCGACACCCGACGCGTGGGCCCCTACCGCCGCAGCGACGATGTGCTCCAGCACACGAGCGAGACAAGCACGGCTACGCACAAGGACGAGTCGGCGGGCCGGGCGATGATGGAACGGATCTCGGTCGATGAAGTCGAGGCCGCGGTGCTTGACCGGCTCTGAGAGCTGGCTTCAGCCGTGCTTTGCTTCGAAATCGCGGAGGAACGAAGCGAGCGCTTCGGCGCCGTGGTGCGGGAACGCGTTGTACATGCTGGCGCGCATGCCGCCGACCTCGCGGTGGCCCTTGAGGTTCTTGAGCCCCGCGGCGTCGGCCTGTTCGATGAACTTCGCATCGAGCTCGGGCGACGGCGTGTAGAACGTGATGTTCATGTGCGAGCGGTCCTGCGTTCTCGCGTGCGGCTTGTAGAAGCCCGAGGCATCCAGCGCGTCGTAGACAATCCCTGACTTTGCCTCGTTGCGCTCACGCATCGCTTCGAGGCCGCCCTGTGCGAGGATCCACTTGAACGTCTGGCCCATCAGATAGACGCCGAACGTCGGCGGCGTGTTGAATCGGCTCTCTTTCTCGGCCTGCACCTTGTAGTTGAGCATCCAGGGGAGGTCGCGCACCTGTCGGTCGAGCACGTCGTCGCGGACGATGATCAGAACCGTGCCGGCGGGGCCGAGGTTCTTCTGGCCGCCGGCATAGATGAAGCCGAACTGTGTGACGTCGATCGGGCGGCTGAAGATATCGCTCGACGCGTCGCACACGAACCACGCATCCCCCGGGGGCAGGGGCGGCATGCGGTGCCACTCGGTGCCCATGAGCGTGTTGTTGCTGGTGAACTGCACGTACGCGGGGTTGTCCGAGTAGCGGACGTCGCCGTCATCGGGGATGCGGTCGAACTTCGTCTCGGCCGAGCCCGCGGCGACATGGACATTGCCGTACCGCTTCGCCTCGTGGATCGCCTCGGTCGCCCACTTGCCGGTGTGGAAGTAATCAGCCGTCCGGCCATCGGGCAGGAAGGCCATCGGCACCTGATACGCCTGCGTCGTCGCGCCGCCCTGGAGGAACAGCACGCGGTAGTTGTCGGGGATCCCACCAACGGCTCGGCAGTCGGCCTCGGCCTCCGCCAGCACGCGGTCGAACTCCTTGCCGCGATGGCTGTGTTCGAGGATGCCGATGCCGGAGCCGAAGAGATCCCAGAGGTCTTGCTTCGCCTGTTCGAGCACAGGCTCAGGGACGACGCCGGGACCGGCAGAGAAGTTGATTGCTCGCTTCATGCTGAACGATAGCTCAGCCGCGCGGTCCCGCGATAAGGCAAACGTCAGGGCAGCTTCTGAAGCCATGCCTCGGCACGGCGTTCGTCGGTAATCCGCTGGCCGCGAATGTCGTTGCCCTGCAGCCCCCACGCGGTCTGATCCAGATTGAACTGAAGCCCTCTTGTCGTGGGAGTGTTGCTGGTATCGAACACTGGATCAGCCTCAAACTGGTAGGAAGGCGTCGCGAAGGCGGGGGCATTGGGGCGCCAACCAGCGTTGGTGTTCTTGACATCGATGCTTTCTGCGCTGCCGTCGAACAGCAAAGACGGAACGCTCGCCTCTTCGAAACCCACATAGATCGTAACTTTGTCGGAGTAGCGATCGTACGCTTCATGCAAAAGCACCTTCGAGCCCGGCGAACGCACCTCGTCGAACCTTCGCTGTCCCTGACGCCCACCGATGCCTGCGCTGATGTAGTTCCGCGAGCTAGATTTTTCAATCACGCTAAACCGCCCCCTGCCACCCGGAGGACCGCCGATATCGTACGAAAGTGCTGAAGGAACGATCTGGTAGCTCGTGCTGAACGCCCACCGAAACTGACCAGCTCCATCAGGCGGTTCTGGGGTGAAACCACCTCCGCCGTCGATGTACACGTCCAAGAACTCGTCGATGTCACTCTGCCATGCCTGCCGGGGCTGGTCATTGGGCGAGATGATCGATGCATCCGGCAGCAACCCCTCCGCATAGGCCTGCAGCGGGAGATGGCTGTACAGCGGGAACGGCGTGTGATTCGGGATCGGATCATTTGGCCAATCGTCGCGCGGTCGCAGATCGCGGAAAATCATCATTTGTTGAATGGCTGCTGCCTCGACGACATCTCGGGGCTGAATCTGTTGGCCTGGATCCGGTGCGAGGTCGACGATTTGCTGCGCGAGGTCCGCGTTCTGTTTGCTATGCTGCGGCCGCTGCCCGGGCTTTGCTTGAAACGTGGGGATGAGATTCTTGTGGTCAGCCCCGTACGCCGCGTGGGGGATGCCTTGCTGCCTCAGATTCGACAGTGACACCGCCAGCTTCGCCGAGTTTCGGGCCTTGCCCAAGGCCGGCAGCAGGATGCCGATTAGCAGCGCGATGATCGCGATGACCACGAGCAACTCGATCAACGTAAATCCGCCACGCTTGCGACGCATCGCCATGACGCCAACCTCCGGTTTTCGAACCTCATCACGGACGGAGAACCCGCCCATCTTCTCACAAACAGTGTACAGAAAATACGGGCGGAGCAACCGCTGGCTCGGCTTTGTTCCCAAAAACGTGCAGATTTTGGTTAGTTGTCGGCGAACGCGGCACGCAATCGGAGCTGCTGGGCCCTCCGATCGGCCGCCTGGACCAGTTGATCCTGGCCGTCGGCGGCCCAGGCCCGCCGAGCCTCCGCCAGCTCAGCGGAGGTCATCTGACCGATGATCGCTGCGGCGATTTCGGCGTCATCCGGAGCACCTGCGCCTTGATCGGTCACAGGGGCCGTCGGCTCGTCGTTGATGAGCTCGACAGATCCGGGAGTCGGAACCAACACGGCTTGGTCGTCGCCGGGGACATCGTTGATCGGGTCTGCCTCGTTTGCGGCTGGACCGGCGGCGTCTTCGACACGAGGCGTGGTAGCAGGCGCACCGGTGGACTTTTCAGATTGCGATGCGGTCTGCGGCCGCGTTCGTTCGCGCCGCTCGGCTGAGTCCCGAGCGTTCTCTGTCGGTATGGAGCCAGGCCGGCTGTCTGCTGCGACGGCTGACCCGGTCGCCGCGCCGGCGCGGTTCATATAGACCAACGCAACGAGGGCGATCATCGCGCAGCCGACGGACGCGACGACGGCCACCATCGGGCCCTTTGATCGCCTGCGGGACGGGCGCACGGCCTGACGGACCGGCGGCTGAGTTTCGCTGTCGGCTTGCGACCGGCCGGCTGCGGCCACGGCGGCGAGAGAATCTGTCGGCTGGCTTGGCGGCCCGCTTGGCGGCAGAGGCGGGCCGAACGCCGCGTCGGCAACGGCGGACGGATCGGCGTCACCCGGGAGCATCTGAATCGGCGCGAGGCCCAGCTGCTGACGGTCATCGACAACGACGAACGACGCGTTGCAGCTCGGGCACGCGAGCGCACTGGAATCGACGGGTGTGTGGCAGGCGTGGCATGCGCCGAGCAGATGAGCAACGCCCGGCGTGTTTCGTGCGAAGCTCCAGAACTGTCTGGTGGTCGGGCCTCGCATGACGGTGTCGGGCCTGACTCGGCCGCGGGCGATCAGGCGGCGCAGCGTGTCGTACGAACAGCCCGGGTGGAACGGGTTGACCTGGTCGCGGATGAACCAGGGGCCCATGCTGTTTTGCGTGCGTTGCCGGCTGAGCAGATCGAAGTGGCCCTTGCAATTGGAGCACTTGTCGGTCGTGATTGAGAGCGAACCGCAGTAGGTGCACAGGACCATGACGCCGCCCGCGGTGGGATGCCGGGGGCCGCCGCGCGAGTCACCAATGGCACCTGGATGCTCGGGTCGCTCACGAATCGCGGGACTCCTGGGATGCCGCACGGAGTGTCATGCCCCCCTCACCACCGGGCTTGACGTGTCGTTCCGTCCGCGCTCTCATCGAGTCTATGCGAAACCGGCCGCCAAAGTACGACAGACCTCACGCGCTTCACCTCATTCTTTTTGCGCTGATATGGGGTGTGTGCAGTGCGATCTTGTGCGGATGTCGATCCTCCGATTGGAACCCGACCGCGGGGCTTCAGCGGTCAGAAAAGCCTGTTTCAACGACGGAATCGCCTGCTGCGATCATTGGTGGCCGGCCCGTGACGCACGACGATCTCTTTCCCATCTTTGCGGAGGTCGCGGGCGCGTCGACGCTGCGAGAACTTGCGCTCGACATGGAACTGGAGCGAGAGCTGGAAAGACGCGAATTGGCCGTTGGTGAGGGGGAAATCGAGCAAGAGCGACAACGGCTCACTGCATCGTTCGGCTTGGATGAGCAGTCACGGGACATCGCGCGGCGGGTGTTCGCTTCGCGGCAACTCGGACCTCATCGTCTTTCAAAGTTGCTCGCGCGAAACGCCGCGTTGCGGCTCCTGATCGATCGGCCTGCCGAGGTAACCGAGGCATCGATCCGGATTGCCCACGCCGTGCGGCACGGACCGAAGCGGCGCGTTCGGCTGATGCTGCTGGGCTCCGCCGAGGCGGCGGCGGCGGCTCGACGCGAGGTTATCGAACGTTCCGCAGACTCGGGTCTCTCTGCTGCATTCGCCGAGATCGCCGCGACCCGGTCGCTCGATCAGACGGCCGCCACGGGTGGCTTGCTCGGTGACGTCAGCACCGCCGACCCAGGTTTGTCTGACGTGCTCAGGCGCGAGATCGATCAGGCCGCGCTCGGCACGATCGGCGACATCGTTGCACTCAACAGCGGCTTCGCGTTGGTGCTCGTCGAGGCCGACGTGCCGGCCGATGGGATCTCGCTCGAAACGTCGCGTGACGAGCTCGCGGCAACGATCACAGACAGAACCGAGCGGCTCGCGATGGAATCGCTCGCCGAGGATCTGATCGCGCGAGCGGGCATCACTCCGCTGGCGCCGGGTCTTCGGTGGTCGTGGCAGCAGCGTCAGGGCGCAGAAGCGAACCGATGAATCGGTCGATGGTTTGATGCGTCCCGTACTTCGCGTCGAACACATCAACGTGCGTTGCATCACGAATCGGCAGATGTGTTGTTGGAACGCCGGCCTGGACCGCGGCGTCGGCGATGCGGTCCGAGTGATACGGCCGAACGACTCTGTCCTGCTCGCCGTGGATCAGGAGCAGCGGCGTTTTACCGAGCGATGCGGCTTGGTTCTCCGGTGCCAGACCTTGCGGGATGAGCAGCCAGCCGAGCAGGCCCGCGAAGTCTGAGGCAACGCGAGGGAACGATGAGAAGGGCGCGACGAGCACGACACCATCGAACGCATCGGGGCGCTCGGCGGCCAGCGCGACGCCGATCGCCGCACCCATGCTGTGTCCCAGCAGGACCAGCGGTAGATCCGGATCGGTGCCGGTCTTGAGCAGGTAGTCGTGCATCGCTCGCGCATCGCGGAGCAACGAGTATCGGTTCAGCTGCACGGTTCGGCTCGAGCGGCCGTAGCCGCGGTAGTCGAACATCAGGACGTCATAGCCGAGCGCCGGAAAGCGCTCGACGAACGCGAGATGATCGGGCAGACGGCCTGCGTTACCGTGACAGAAGAGGATCGTCCCCTTCGCCGGCACGCCCTCGTGGGCGTTGAGCCACCAGCCGTGCAGGGTTGCCCGTCCCGCTGTGGTAATCGTGATGTCGCGCGCAACCGCCGGTGTAACAAACGGCTCTCGCGACGGCACGTAGAACGTGAACGACTCGACGACATGGGTGACGCGACCCGCGCAGCCGGCGAGAAACATGGTGACGCCGAGCAACAGATATCGCTGAAGCACTCGGCGATACCGGCGTGGGGTGTCGTCGGTCTGATCAGCGGGCGTACTCGATGGCACGGGTTTCTCGCAGCACGGTCACACGGATCTCGCCTGGGAAGGTCATTTCGTCGCTGACGCGCTTGGCGATTCGCGCGGCGATCATGTGCGCCTCTTCATCACTGGTCGATCCAGCGTCGACCATCACGCGGACCTCGCGGCCGGCTTGGACCGCGAAGGCCTCCTCGACGCCCTGCTCGGACTTAGCAATGTCCTGGAGCTCGTTGAGCCGCTGGATGTAGCGGTCCATCGACTCGCGTCTGGCGCCGGGCCGCGCGGAACTGATCGCGTCCGCTGCCATGACAACGGGCGTGTAGAAGCTGGTCGCGGGGATGTCGCCGTGGTGACCACCGATGACGTTGAGCACCGGTTCTTTCTCGTTGTGCTGCTTGGCAAACGCCATACCGATCTGCGGGTGGGTGCCCTCCTGCTCGTGGTCCATGGCCTTGCCGATGTCGTGGAGGAAGCCGGCACGGCGGGCGACCTCGCCGTCGAGGCCGATCTGGTCGGCGATGATCTGGCTAAAGAACGCCACTTCGATAGAGTGCCGGAGCACGTTCTGCCCGTAGCTCGAGCGGAAGTGCAGCTTGCCCATCGCCTCGATGATCTTCGGGTGCAGCCCGCGCAGGTTGACCTCGAGCGCCGCCTCCTTCCCGGCTTTGACCACGCGCTCGCCGATCTCGGATTGGACCTTCTCGACGACCTCCTCGATGCGCGTCGGGTGCATTCGGCCGTCTTTGATGAGCCGCTCGAGCGCCTCGACCGCGACGGCCTGGCGGATCTTGTCGAAGCAGCTGACGACAATCACGCCCGGTGTGTCGTCGACGATGATGTCAACGCCGGTGGCCTTCTCGATCGCGCGGATGTTTCGGCCTTCTCGGCCGATGATGCGGCCCTTCATATCGTCCGACGGGATCGCCACCGAACGCACGGTGCTCTCGCTGATCACCTCGGCGGCGTAGCGCTGCACCGCGAGCGACAAGATCTCCGTTGACTTCTCGCGGGCGGTGGCCTCGGCCTCTTCGTTCACCCGCTGAATGACTTTCGCGGCCTCCGCTCGGCTTTCGTCCTCGACGCGCCGCAACACCTCGTCGCGGGCAGCCTCGGCGGTCATGCCGGCGATGCTCAGCAGCTGCTGCCGCTGCTCGCCCAGAACCTTCTCGAGCTCACGCTGCTCCGCTTCGAGAGCCTCGGCGCGGTGCTTGGCTTCAGTGATCTGCGCTTCCAGCCGATCGCGGTCGCGGTCGAGGCCCGCTTCGCGCTTGTCGAGCTGCGACTCGCGTCGGTCGAGGCGGCGCTCCGTATCTCGGAGCTCGTCCCGGCCGTCAGCGATCTCCTTGTCGAGATCATCCCGGCGTTTACGGAGTTCCCGTTCGAGCTCGAGCTCGCGTTCCTTCGCGTCGGTGTCGGCTTTCAGCGATGCGGTCTCGATGACATGCTTGGCGTCCGACCGGGCCTTGGTGAGGGTGGCTCCGACCGCGAACGCGTGCACAAAGAAGCCGACGACAGCGCCTACGACGAGCGCCAACGCGACCGGGAGGAAAGGGAACGACGAGTTCGATGCGGCTTGCGCCAATTCGAGCACCACAGGCGACTCCTACGTCGCTACGCCCGGGAAGGTGCACGCAGACCGTTCCGCAATCGCGAAATTCCGCCGCGTTCACCTTGAGAACCGGTGAAGCTGCGAAGTCTGAGCAACGGGGGTGACTCTTCCCCCCCGATGGAACAACTCGGCACCCGCCTGCGAGGAGATGAGGCGTGCGCTGAGCGAAGAGCGGTTCAGTACGCGTGCCGTTCATGGCCCGAACGAGCAACGTCCTTGTGTATCCGCTTATTGTAACCAGTCCGCTCGGCCGGGGCCGCGGCTGACCTAGGCCGCCGCCCGCGCGTCCCCCTGCAACCCCGCGATGTAGCGGCAGATCACCTCGCTCACGAACGACTCGTAGCTCAGGTTTTGCGAGAAATCGAACGCGAAGCCGGCCTGGATGCTCTGGCTCGAGTCGATCCGCGTGTGGGCCAGCTTGGCCGTGATCGGCAGGGGCAACGGCACCGTGGGCGTGAGGTCCACGTTCAGGAGGAAGTACGACGGGCGATCGAGCAGCTGGCCGTGCGACGCCGCCATGCGGAGGCACGCGCCGCCCCCGCCGATGTTCAGCAGCTCGCCGTCCCCGGACATCCCGGTCGTCGGATGCGCGAGCCGCAGCGCCTCGCGGTCCGCCGTGCCGGTTGTGCCCGCGGCATCGAGTATGGCCGCTCGTGTCGCGACCTGCAGCGGTACTGCCTCGGCGGGCTCGCGCACTGCCTTGCACTCGACGCTCGGCAGATCGAGCGAAGCCGTCGAGATGCGATAGAACGAGCGACGCTGGCAGCGCTCAACCTCTTCTGGCATCAACAGCTCGAGGACGCTGTGGGGACGGCCCGCGATCGATTGCTCTTCGGCGGCCAGCACCGCGGTGGTGAACATCCATCGGTTCTGTCCGATCGACAACCCGCCGACAACGGATGTCCCAACGGTGACGGGGACGCGCCGACCAAGGGTCACGGGCTGTTCGACGATGAGTCGACCGTCGCGGATCGCGAGCAGCCTCACCCGCCAGTTGAGCGACTTGGCCTGATCAGCGGCGACGCTGATCTCGATTGGGCCGCGGCGCGACGCGAGGTCGCGGAGCGACTCCTTCCATCGTTCGGTTCTCGATCGACGTGCCGGCATGCTTGCCCCCTTGCAACTCTGACTCCGACCGGAGACTGATCGGCACAAGGCAGCAACGGCTTGATGCGACACAAGGCGCACGGCGCTTGCAGCCGAAGGACATCACGATTCTCGGACGGTGTCGAACGCGAGCCGCTCGATCATGGCTGCGCGCTGCGAGTCGGTCTTACTCCGGGTCGAAGCGTGGTTCACGAGCGTGACGCCGGCCGGACGGGGATCGCCGTCCTGTTTCCACAACGCTTCGAGCTCATCTCTCGCCCGAATCGCCCCGGGCTTGACGCCGTAGAGATCACCACGATCGGGGGACCGACGCCGGCGGCGACTGTACAGGATGACCCAGCCGGTCGCGGAGAACAAGAGGAGCGCACCCGCGAGAACCAGCAGCCACGGCCGACGAGCCGCATCGCTGACATCTTCAGACGAAGTATCAAACCGCTCGAACGAGAACGATCGCTGAAGCCGATTGCTCAGGCTTGACTGTGCGCGGGCATCGAACGAGACGAACGACGCGAGCCACACGGACTCGAGTGAGCTGAGCCATCGAGTGATCGGATCGATCGGTCGGCTCAGCGTTTGTCCGAGTGCGGCGGGAGTGGCATCGAACACCTGCCAGTATCCCGGCGCGATCTCGGCCTCGACCCACGCGTGGGCGTCGGACCTGCGCACACTGATCGACTCGGTGTCGGCGACATCTACGACCGACAGATACCCGGTCGCGACGCGGCTGCGGATGCCGACCTCTCGGCACAACAACGCGAGGGCGGACGCGAAGTATTCGCAGTGGCCGGCGTCGGCTGATTCGACGAACCACTCCGTCGGGTCGCGGCCCGGGTCCGCCGGCGGGATGTCCAGCGTGTATTGCTTCGACGACCGCAGCCAGCTCTCGAGCGCCCGGATCGCTTCGAGGTCCTGCGCCACCGGTCTGGTTATGGGATCCGGGTCGAGCCCGGCATTTTCGACCGCGTTGAACGCCGCCTCTCGGAGGATGTCCGAACCGCTGGGCTGTAGCAAGGACTCGCGTTGCGCTCCGGTCGGACGGTCTGCGTCCGGGCCGTGGGTGACGCGGAACTCCATGGTGCCGTCCGGCGGCCTCTCGAACCGGAGTGTCAGATCTCGACCGTCGCGGAGCAGGGTGCCCTCGGCCTGATCGAACGTGATGAAGCTCGGCCGCCACGGCGAGAACACGGTTCCCGCGTTGCTCGCACCGGCATATTGCACGATTCGCAACGTTGACGAGCCGTCGGTGCGCTTGGTGCTATCGACAGATACCGGCGTGCCCGGCAGGACGTCAAATTCGTTGTCGGGCCGCCTCGGCGCACGCCCGCCCCGGCTCCACCGGCCGCCGCCGGTTTCGAATTCGTATTCCGTGAGCACGGAGCCCCGCAGGTACAGCGGCGCGCCTGCTTGGAAGGACTCGGCCGGCTCGGCCGTGTTCGACTTGGGCCAGACTCGGAGCACGACGCTCGGGTCCTGCGAGATCAGCCCGCCCGTCCCGAGTTCAACGGACTCGCGGAACCCCGAGACACGCTGCGTCGGCGGCACGAACTGGTTTGGTGCCCATCGCATGGTGTTGCGCGGGAGCAGCACGAAGGCAACGGACGCCACGAGTGTTGTGCCAACGATGCACGCGCTCAGCAGAGGCCACAGCCTTCCGCGACGATCCGGAACGAAGGGCCACACGGCGGCATCGACCTGCACGCGCATCACCGCGAACATCAGGGAAAATAGATAGAGAACCAGGAGCACGCCCGTCCCCATACGGTTGCTCGAGACGGCGGCCGAGAGCGCAACGAAGATCGAGACGATCAGCAGCTGACCGTCGTCTCTCGGGGTTCGCCGTTCAAGCGATTTGAGCGCAGCCAGGATCATCATGAAGTCAGCGAACAGCGTGACCTGGAAGCGGTTGCGCGCGATATCGACGATCACGTAGCCGATAGCGATGACGACGGCGGTCGCAACGGCACGTTTGCCGATCACCCAGCCTGTTGTGTCCTGGAGCGCTCGCGCGACGACGCACACGATCAGAGCGACCGGAGGAATGACCTCGCTGGGCTCCGCGAGCTGGTAGGCCACGACGGCGATGCCGAGCGGTGCCAGGACGAACAGATCGAATGACCGGGATCGGTTCGTCACGCCATCGTCTCCGAACGGGGCTCGCTCGACGAGAGATCAACAACGAGGTCGCCGGGCAAGGGCCCCGATCCGTCGGCCATGTCGGTGCGATCGCCGAGTTCGGCGAGCGTCACGAGCCAGCGCCCACCGCTCGGGTCGACGGTCCGCGTCCGGCTTGCATGGTGGATGACGCCGACCTGGTAGCTCAATTCAGCGGCGTGCTTCCCGATGGCGGCGGCCCGATCCAGCATTGCTTCAGCGTCGGCCTCGCGTTGCGCGAGCGAGTGGTTCGGCGATTCACACCGGATCCACAGCCTTCGGCTTCGGTTCACCTCAAGGTCGCGGACGAGCGGCCGTCTGGCTCTCGCCGAGGCACGCCAGGCGATCAGACGGCGTGGATCGCCGCGAACGTACTCGCGGATGTCGCCGAGGTCCGTGTCCGCGGCGTGTCGAACCGCCGGCTGCTGCAACAGACGGCGCTCGGTTCCGGACAGGCCGGCATCACTCGGGACGCACACGACTCGACCGCGCGGCGTGAAAACGAGCTCTTTCGTTGAGAGCCCGAACGGGAACGTGGTTTTTAGACGGATCGAGGCGAGGTCGTAGACGCCACGACGTTCGATCGCGAGGTCGAGCGAGACCTGCGCCGTCTCACCGGGACCGATCGCGGCGAGCCCGCCCTTTGCCGAGATCCGATGGCCGTCCGAACCCACAAGCTCAAGCTCGATTAGGATCGCTCTCGCAACTCGAAACCGGTTCTGGCTCACAACCTCGATCCGTACGGCTTTGCTCCGGTCGCGCTCGACCGTATGAGGCAGGTCGACCCGGCCCAGCATGACCTTCATCATCGGAGGCCCGGCCGCAAACCCGTGGGCGAGCACGGCTCCGATCGCCATACCAACAAACCAGTACAGCAGATTGTTCCGGCTCGCAAACGCACCAAGCAGGACGACCATGCACATCACAAAGAAGACCGCCGTCAAGACGCGAGGGCGGTCTCGTCGGCGGACGGGTCGGAGCGGTGTGGCGGCGAGCGTGTGTCCCACGCCGATACGTTACGGCTCGTCGCCTCCGATGGGTTCAACAAGAATCAACAGACCTCGCCCTGGTGTCGGCGTCGGCATCTGCTCGATGCGGGCCGGGATGTAGCCCTCGGCCGATACCTCAACGCTGAGCGGGCGGCTGAGCGCACCGGTGCCAGCGAGCGGAATTGTGGCGCGGCCGTTCGTGTTGGTTGTCCTGACGATCACATCCCCGGCTCGGCCGGTCTGTCGGACCACGATCTCGGCGCCCTCCACACCGGCTTCATCGAACCGCGGGTCGCTGGCGCTGACCACCGCGATGGTACTGAGCTCTCCTTCAAGCACGACGCACTTGATGCGCACCGGGGCGCAACCCACCGTCGAGAGCCCGACCAAGACGCAGACCGCCGCACGGAGTGCACCGAATCGGCTCATGCTCCTGCTCCTTCCATGGCCGGCAGATCTCCGATCTTGGCGAGTCCGAACTGTTCAAGAAAGGCCGAGGTCGTTCCGTACAGCATGGGCCGACCGAGCTCTTCCGCACGACCGGTGACGGTGATCATCCGGCGTTCGAGGAGCGACCGCAGCACCTCGCCGCTTGCAACGCCTCGGATCGATTCGATCTCGGCCCTAGTGATGGGCTGCCGATAGGCGACGATCGAGAGCGTCTCCAGTGCGGCGCGGCTCAGCCGGGACGAGCTGCGTGCCCCGTGGACCGCTGCCAGGATCGCGCCGGCGCTCGGCAGAGTCATGAGCCGAAAGCCGCCCGCGACCGACTCGACACGAGCGACCGAGCCGGCCTGCTCGTACGCGGCGTTGAGCTCTTCGATCGCACCCTCGATTGCCTTTCGGTCCGTTTCGAAGCCGGCGTCGCGCAGCGGCTCGACGAGCTTGGCCGCCGACATTGGTTTCGTCGTCGTGAGTAGAACGGACTCGACGGCCTGCCGGAGAGAAAGCCCGTGCTCGATCGGCCGCGCGTCCACATGATCGCTCGTCGTGCTCATGCCGCCATAATAGAGAAGATGCGACGGCCGTGCTTTGCGGGCCGTACGCTCTCGGGATGACAAGCCCGCACCACGAGATGCTGCCGAGTCAACAGCACAGCTACCCAGGACTGCCCGAACTCGACGAGTCCACGATTCACCGGCGGCGGGAAGGGATGTTCCTCGTCTTTGCCGGGCTCTTTCTTGGCTCGCTCGCGATGCTGAACATCCTCGGCGTGAGCAAGTTCATCGCGCTTGCGTCGATCACTGACGGCTCGTGGTCATGGGGCACCTTCGGTGATGTGAGTTTCGCTGTTGCCGTCGGCGTGCTGCCGTACCCGATCACGTTTTTGTGCACCGACTTCATCAGCGAGTTGTACGGCCGGCGGCGGGCGAGCCTCGTCGTGTGGATGGGTCTCGCCTTGAACATCTGGGTGCTGTTCGTCCTCTGGCTCGGAGGCGTGCTCCCTCCCGCTCCCGACCCGGTGATGCACGGGCAGCTCGTTGACGGCTCGCCGGTGCTCGGCCCCCCACTCCCGGGTGTCGTTACAGATCCAATGGGGACGTTCGTCCGATACGACGACGCTTGGACGTTCCTGCGCATCCGAGAGATGGCCTTCGGCGCGGTCGCCGCGTCGATGATCGCGTATCTTGCGGCGCAGCTCGTCGATGTGCATGTGTTCCACTTCTGGAAGCGGTTGACGCGCGGCAAGCACCTTTGGCTCCGGAACAACGGCTCGACGATCGTGAGCCAGCTCGTTGATACCACCGCTGTGATTCTGATTACGCACTTCTTTGCTCGATCACTGCCGATCGACCCCGCCAACGTACTCTGGCCTCAGCTCGGGCTCTTTATCGCCACGGGCTACGTCTTTAAGGTCACGGCGGCCGGGCTGGATACGCTGCCGTTCTACTTCGGCGCGCCCCGGCTCCGTCGGTACCTCCGCCTCCCGCCGGCTGGTGCGCACACGTAGGTCTCGCAGCTCGTTCTGTCGCGCAGTTCTCAGACCTGCACGCTTTGATTATCCGGAGTGATAATCCAGCGGACGATGGGTCGCACCAGATAGAGCACCCGATCGGTAAAGGTCGCGTAGCCGGTAGCACAGTTGAATCTGTTCCGGCCGCCTGCGCTGATCAAGCGGGCCGAAGGACCGATGTCCACCGCGTGAAGCAGACGCCCAACGTCCAATCCGGCCCCCGGCTGCTTCTTGTCGACGACGAGCCGCACATCACCCACATTCTGGGGAGAAAGCTCTCCAAACTCGGAGCCGAGATCGTGGTCGCGCGGAACGGGTCCGAGGCCCTTGCGATCGCAACCGAGCAGCCGCCGGATTTGGTGCTCAGTGATCTTCAAATGCCGAAGATGAATGGTCTCGAGTTTGCGCTGGCGCTCGCGGATCACCCGACGACTCGGGACGTTCCTATCATCATGATCAGCGGCCGCGGGTTCTTGCTCGATGACACGCGGGTCAAGCAAACAAACATCGTCGAGGTGCTTGAGAAGCCGTTCAGCGCGAAGACCGTTGCCGAGTTGGTCGGCAGGGTGCTCGCATGGACCCCGGATGCCGAGGCCGCAGCGTGAACGGCCCGGTGACCTTTGAAGGTTTGCCGGAAGAGCGTGTGCGTCCGCTCCTCGAGAAGCTGGCGTCGCGCTGCGATGAACTCGGGGTCGGGCTGGTGTACTTGGGTCCAGATGAGACCGAAGACGGGCCCACGGGCGAAGTTAGCGTAACGGAAGGCTCACGTGCTTCCGTCCGGCTCGTTCTCAGCCACCGCGACGACTCACTGGGGTCGATCGTCCTGACATCGATGAACGAGGCGGATGCGGCGGCCAGGCTTCAAGCCGTCGTCCCGACAATCGAAGCGGTTGTCCGTGACCACCTGATGATCAGCGAGCTCGAAGACGACGTCATCGACCTTGCGGACCAGATCACCGACGCCTACGAGATGCTCGAGCTGATGTACGCGCTCGGGAATTCGATGGCGAGCCTCGATGACCCGGACCGGTTCCTCTCGTTCACGTGCAAGCGTGTGCGAGAGACCTTGGGTTTCGGGTACGTGGCGGTCCACCTGCCCGAGTCGGCCGATGTTGGGCCGCTGCTTGCGGGCAAGACGCACTGGGATGGCAGTGCTCGCGAGGGTACCGACGCCGAGCACCTCGATCGGTTGCTCTCGGTCATGGCGCACAGCGAGATGTCTCTGGATGCCTTTAACGGCCCGCAAGCCGTCGTTCGGCCGCTCCGGAACGACCAGGGCGTTGTCGGTGTGATGATCGCGGGAGACAAGCACCGCGAGGCAGGAAACGTGAGTTCGTATGACACGAAACTGATTGATGCGATCGGTGGATTGCTGTCGACGTTCCTGACGAACTCGCGACTCTACAACGAGCAGCGCGAGATGGCGATGGGTGTGCTCGAGTCGCTGTCTGCGGCGATTGACGCGAAGGACCCGTACACGCGTGGTCACGCGCAGCGTGTCGCGCACCTCAGCTATCAAATCGCGATCGCGCTTGGGTACGACGCCGCACACGCGGAGCGGCTCCGTGTCGCCGGGTTGTTGCACGATGTGGGGAAAATCGGTGTCGCGGAGGCCGTGCTCCAGAAGAGCGGCAAGCTGACACGGGACGAGTACGAGCAGATCAAGAAGCACCCGGAGATCGGGCATCGGATCCTCAAGGACCTCAAGGGGCTGGACGACATCCTGCCGGCTGTGCTTCATCACCACGAGCGCCTCGACGGCGGAGGGTACCCGCACGGGCTGAAGGGCGATCGGATCCCAATGAACGCGCGCATCGTCGCCGCCGCCGACACGTTCGATGCGATGAGCTCGACCCGCTCTTACCGAGCCAGGCTCCCACGCGAAGAGGTGCTCGCAGAGATTCGAAGGTCGTCGGGCTCGCAGCTTGATCCTGACGTAGTCGATGCGCTGCTTGAACTGGACTTCAGCGACTTTGACAGCATGATCGAGAAGCACTCGAAACGCACAGCCGCCGCCTGACCCGTTGAATCGGCTCAGTCAACGACCGTGCGCCACGACCCCTGGACCAGTTGGAGCGAGTCAGTCACGCGGAAGCCGGGCGGCGGGCTATCGACGTACGCGCTGTCGTGCCGAATCGTCACGTTGTCGTCGATGTCTGCTCGCCCTGTCACGATGACCGAGCCCCGCATCTGGAGATCGTGGTCGATCCATATATCGCCGTCGGCGTAGATGATTCCTTGGATGCCGTCGAAGTTAGGCTCATCGAAGTCCGGGCCCTCTGGCAGGTCATCTGTATCTGGCCAGGTCTCTTCGATGCGGTCCCGGTCGGCGTCATTGATGAACACGTCGCAATCGGCGATGATGACCGGCAGCCCCTCGGGCCCGGGACGAACAACCCGCGGCCTATCCAGCTCGAAGGAGCGGGCGTTGATGACAACAAGCGTCCCAACGAGCCGGCTGGACTCGAGTTCAACATCGCCGCCGTTGCCGTCGAGCACATAAATGTGTTGCGGGTTTGGCTCGATGTTCATGTCGAGCTGTGTCGGTGTGATGTTGATATCGCTGTACTTGCGGCCGGCTCCGCTCTGACTGAGTGACTGCGGGATAACAGTGCCACGCGACTGGTAGTACTGAATCAGCCCGGGATCGGGCTTGTCAATCCACGACGTGGTTATGTCGCTGTACAGAGACGCAATCGGTGACTGCAGGAAGCCGCCGGCACAAATCGGTAAGAGGCTGTTGTAGGTGTAGACACACAGCTGCCCCGCACCATCGGCTACGTTGGGAAACGGGTAGTAGACGGCCTCGACGGGTGCGAACGAGTACTCCAGATCCACGGCCACCCGCTGCTTCGCACTTCCGAACGTCGCGGTTGAGGTCAGCGTAAACGGATCCATATCGTCATCAACAAGGTCGCCGTCTGCGTCCGTCGCGTTAACCCAGAGCTCGCCACGCTCGAGCGTGAGCGTCCCGGCTACACGGCCGCTGGGCAGCGTGCGCCACGCATCGTCCTGCTCGATAACCTGGAGCGCAATGTGAATACCCGACTCCGCCAGCAGCATCGCGCGACGGCGTTCGAGGTTGATCTCCTGCATCTCACGGTTTGACGCGGACGCCGTCACCGCGAGCATGCCGATCGACATGCAGACAACCGACGTTACGAGCACGAGCACGTAGACCCCGCCCCGGTCTAATTGCCTCCGCCTCATTGGATCGCCTCGTCGCCGGCGGTCGACCGGTAGAACGTGATCTCGCCCGCAACCCGGCCGCCGACCGACGCGGTCACCCTTATGCGGTAGACCCCGCCGTCTGTGTCCTCGGGGCCCTCGGGATCCGAAGCGTTCACCTCGGTGACCTCCACGGCACGCGTCCACGCCGCCGCGGTCGTGATGGGCACGCCGGCTCGGTCCGTGGGTGGCGACTCGCTGTAGCCGTCGTACGACCTCGCCGTATTCAGCGTTGCTCGGCCGACGGTGTCCGGGTTGGTCGCGAGCGAGTTCTCGACCGGGAGGGCCGCGATCTCCTCGGCGAGAGACAACGCCAGCAGCTGCCCGGTGTTCCGCTCGGCAGCGATGCGTCGCTCGCCTGCGACGCTGCTCACGAGCATCAAGGCGGCAAGTAGAAGCGCACCGACGATGCCGGCGGCGAACACAGCCTCAAGCATGACGATGCCACGA
Organism: Planctomycetota bacterium; assembly: GCA_039822905.1. Lineage (GTDB taxonomy): Bacteria > Planctomycetota > Phycisphaerae > Phycisphaerales > UBA1924 > JANQQZ01. The sequence goes on along the minus strand of JBCBMF010000011.1, from coordinate 834 downwards.
CGCAGCATCAGTTGCTATCCCTTCCAAACCGGATCCACCAGCCGCCCCCGGAACTGGTTGAGCTTGTAGCGCTCTCGACGCTGCCGCTCTGGCTGGTAACCGTGCCGCCGGTCGCCCCCCCGATCTCAACGCCGGCTCCGGCATCAGCAACAGGCGGCAGGTTCATTGTCCGCGACCCGGTGACGATCCGCGTCCTATCCGCCTCGATCGTTATCTGCATCGTGCCGGTCGACGACGCAGCGAGAACCGGGTCCGTGCTCCACGCGAAAGTGACCTGATCCACTGCGTTGAACAGCGCGACAGCGGTTTCGGAGTTCTGCTGGCGTGTGAGTGCGTCGCCGGCCGTGCCGGACCACGAGTAGCGGATGGCCTCCGGCTGGTCGTCCCCGTCTCGATCGGCGACGATCATCTCGACCTGGCGACCGTTGGCGATCGTGACCTCGGTCGCGAAGCGCGCATCGTCCGTGATCCTTGTTGCGATCGACTGCAGCGTGCGGAGACGCTCCTGCGGATCCGACGTGTCGGGCACAGCGCGGCTGACCAGCGCGATGCACGAAGCGAGCGCGGCTACAACAACCGAAGACACAAAGAGGCTCGCGACGAGCTCGACAAGCGTGAAGCCACGGCGGCGAGTCATCGACCTCCTCCGCCGCGGCCGGAGCGTCCGCCGATGTCAACCGTGACCTGGCCTGTCACCACGCGGACCGATGGGAGGACGTTGCCGTCGGCGATGTCGTTCAGCTCCAGCGAGTCCACACGCACGCTGCTCGAGCCGCTTGTGACGACGATCCGCTTCCCAAGCGATCCCGCCCCAAGACTGATCACGCCGCTCCC
>JBCBMF010000010.1:0-29542 GCA_039822905.1 Planctomycetota bacterium | reverse complement strand
ATCCACCAGAGGGGTGGACCTGACACGAAAGTATGCTAAGCTTGCCGACGAAATCTGCCTTTAGCGAGGGGGCCGCCCTGGATAAGCAAACTTATTCATGGGCGGCTTCTTTTAGCTAGATGCGCTATCGAAGCTGAGAGACAGCTTCAGACCTACACGCCACAAATCCACCGAAAATACGATGATTCCTCGCGATTTGTGAGGCTCGACGCAGCACAAACAGTTGCTGTGATATTATGTTGACGAAATATACACAGTGCTCCAGCTACGCGGCGGGAAGCGGTTTCACGTTACCATGACGCCGATGACGCGACGGCGACTGCACCCAGAGCCGCTCATGTGTCCAACAAACTCGCCCAGGCTGCCATGCATGACTGGTCGCTGACGGAGGCCATCGCCATCAGCGTCGCGGCGCCGGCCGGTATGGCGTACAAAGCCAATACAACCCGCCCCGCCGGTCCAATTTGGTGCCTTGCCGCCATTGAGATCGCCCAGCAGAACACCCAGAGATCCGCATATGGCGGCCCACGCCGCCGTGATGCAGTGTTCTGCCGGCGAGCCGCCCGGTCTCGGGCCGTTTGTGGACATCGTCCAGCGAGCGGGTGGGTGCGTCGAGCGGGCCGAACCTGACGTCACTGTCGCGGATGTACCCTCCGGCCGTGCCCACGAGATTCATCACCCTGTTCACCGCCCGCACGGGGTCCACGTGGCTCATGGACGCGCTGCACCGCCACCCGTGGGTCACCGCGCTCAGCGAGGAGCTCGGCGCGAGCAAGCAGCTAACCGCAGACGCGCAGCGCGAGTGGCTCGACGACTTCTACGGCCGCCGCGGTGCTCGCAGGCTCGCCGTCGGCTTCAAAGCCAAGCTCTGGTACCTGCACGACCGCGAGCACCTGCGCGACACCATCCGCCGGCGATCGGTCCGCGTCGTGCACCTGACGCGGCGCAACACGCTGCGGGCCGCGGTGTCCGGCATCCGCTCCCACGAGCGGCACGCGGTCTCGGGGAAGTGGAACGCCAGGCGTGAAGACGCCCCCCTGCCGCCGAGCGTCATCGACCTCGCCGAGCTTGATCGCAAGATCGATCTTGTCGAGCGCACCCGCGACGAGCTGGCGGCGTTCGTGGCAACACTCGAAGCGCCGACGATCGGCATCGTCTACGAGGACCTCGTCGCCGATCGCGCAGCGCAACTCCGCCGGCTCGCGTCGTTCCTTCGCACACCGCTCTTTGCATCGATCGCGGGCCGCACCAGGTTCGCAAAGAACACGCCCGCGGACTGGGACCATGCCGTGGCGAACATGGACGAGCTCCGCGCGCACGTCGCCGGATCGGCGTACGAGCCCATGATCGATCAGCCCTAATTCAGCTCAACGGCACGGCCCGTCCGCGCCGACTCGCGGGCCGCGCCCAAGATCTCGGCCGCGATCAGATTCATCTGGAGCGAGCTCAGAGGATCGACGGCGCACTCGCCCCGCACGACCTGCCGGAGATAGGTCCACTCGTTCTCGGGCGACCCGTCTCTGCTCAGCTGCGCCTCGTGCTCGACGCCGTCCGGCTCGCGGACGCGCAGGTCGTCCCACTTGCCCGCGTGCAGCGAGCCCGATTCGGTGTGCAGGTCCATCTCCTTGTTGTCGTGTGTCCAGGCCCAGCTCGCCTGAATCACGGCCGTTGCGCCGGCGTAGGTCAGCACAATCGTCGCGTCGTCGTCGACGTTTGGGTACAGGTCCGGTTTGAGCGTCTGCGTCACGGCGTGAACGCTCGTTGGCCTGGCACCGTCCATGATCCAGGTCATGATGACCGCGCCGTAGCAGCCGAAGTCCGTGATCGCGCCGCCGCCGTTCTGCTCGGGGTCAGTCAGCCACGCGAGGAACTCGGGGCCGCAGCCGATCTCCTGCGGGCCCTTGTGCCCGTGCCGGAATACCGCGCGCCGGATGGTCAGGCCATCGGTGTCGACGATCCGCTTTGCCGTGCGCACCGACCGGTACCAGCTGGTTTCAAAGTTGGTCAGCAACAGGATGTTCTCCGCTCGCGCGATTTCGGCCATCAGCCGCCCGCGCTCGATATCAAAGTCCAGCGGCTTCTCGACCATCACGTGCACGCCGCGCTGCGCGCACGCGGCGACAGCGTCGAGATGACCCGCCGTGCTCGTCATCACGCTCGCGGCCTCGGGGGCCTTCTCATCAAGCATCTGCTCAAGATCGTCGTAGTGCAGCAGCGGGTCGAGGCCGTACTTCGCGGCGAGCCGTTCCCACAGCTCGGGGTAGTCGCTCCACACGCCGACGAGCTCGATGTCGTCGCGGTTGGCCGCGTTCGACAGCGCCCCCTCGACATGGCCGTGCTCGAGACCGATGACGGCGAGTCGCAGAGGCTCGGTGTTGTCTTGCGCAGGTGCGTTCGACGCCATCAGCGCGAGCAGCGTCGCAACGATTCGTGTCAGCATGTCATCTCCGATCAGAACGGCCGCTTGGTCGGGTTCAGCACGAGGTTGTCGCGCCCGCACACGATCAGGTCGGCCACCTCGATCGCCTCCCGCAGGCTCTCGCTCGCCGCCTCCGGATCGTGCGAGCCCTCCATCGCTCGGCCCTGCTCCAGATGCTCAACACTCGCCACCGCGTCGCCCGCGATCAGCACCGTGCTCGTCGCCTCGGGCAGCAGCAGCCCTGCGAGCCCCGGCGACACCCCCGGCAGCGGGAACAGATCGACCCGAGGCGCAATTGAATCCGGAGCCGCTTCGCACCGCGCGAGCAAGCCGACCTGCACCTCAAGCTCCGCAACAACCTCGGCGTCGCCGGCCTCCGCCGCCCGCTTGAGCATCATCGCCAGCGGTGTACCGGCCGCCTCGCGCTCGGCTTCACTTGTCATCCACGTCGCACCGTCAAACACCGGCAGCGCCCGCGCCGTCTCGGGCGCGAACCGGGTCAGGAACACGTGCGTGATGTCCGCCGGCTCGAGCCCCGCCCGCTCGAGCAGCCTCGGCACCAGCGCCTGGCCCGGCAGACCGGGGTCGACCAGGATCGCCGCGTCTCCCGAGACAACCAGCGTCGTCGTCGCGTAGCCCAGCCGCTCGGGGCGGGTCTGGTCCATGGGCCGGAGCGGGTGGCGGGCGAAGGCGCCGATGGTGATCACGCGGTAGGACATGTCGCGATGCTAGCCGTTGTGCATAACTGCTCGACCGAGGCCGAAGCGCCAGCGAGGCAACCGCTCGTCGCAGTGCCTCGCTGGCGCTTCGGCCTCGTCAAAGACCTGCACGTGCTCTCTCGTGCCGAAGCGTGCGCTATGCCGCCTGCGACGCATCATCGCCGTCGACATCGGGCAGCTTGAACTTCTCGGTGTTCGCTGACAGCGCCGCCGCGTGCCGGCGGAGGCCCTCGACCGCGGCGTGCGACCCGGTGGCCTCGTCGGCCGCAGCGACCGCGTCGGCGAAGACCGACTCGATCGAGCTGGCCATCTCCGTGCTGGTCGCCGCCTGCTGCTCGGTGGTCGCCGCGATCTCGTTGAGCATGGTCGAGAGCTGCTCGTTGGCCTCGCGGATCTGGCGGATCGCCTCGCCCGCCTCACCGGCCATCTGCATGCCCTGTTCGGCGCGGCCCACGCTCTCGTGGATCTGCCCCACCGCCTGCTCGGTCTCGCTCTGGATCTCGCGGATGCTGCTGGTGACCTGCTCGGTCGCCTGCGTCGTGCGCTCGGCGAGCTTGCGGACCTCATCAGCAACCACAGCAAAGCCCCGGCCGTGCTCGCCGGCCCGCGCCGCCTCGATCGCGGCGTTGAGCGCGAGCAGGTTCGTCTGGTCGGCGATGTCGTTGATCACGGCGATGATCGTGCCGATCTCCTCGCTCTTCTCGCCCAGCTGCTGGACGTTGGCCGCTGACGCCCGCACCTGCTCGGCGATCTGCTGCACGTTGAGGACCGTCTGATCGACAACCTCCTTGCCGTGCTCGCTCGCCTTTCGGCCCTCACCGCTGGCCTGGGCCGCCTGCGAGCTGCTCCGCGCGATCTCGTTGACCGACTGGCTCATCTCGGTCACGGCGGCCGCAACCGACGACGACCGGTCGCGCATCTGGCCCAGCCGGTCGACCATGGCCTCCGTCGACGCCGCGGCGTCGTTCGCGCCCCGGTCGACCAGCCCGCACACGGATCGCGTCTCGCGGATCACATCGACGAACCGTGAGACGAAGCCGTTGAACGACGCGCCCAGCAGCGTGAACTCGTCCTGCTCACGCTCGCGCAGGCGGAGCGTCAGATCGGCGCTGTCGCCGGCGATCGAGTCGATGCGACGCATGATCGCCCCCATCGGCCGCGTGATGGACCGCACAAGCACAAACGAGATAATCACACCGAGCGCGACGCCGCCGACGAGCCCGATGATGGTCAGCAGCCGCTGCGTGTCCGCGGTCGCCCGCGCGGTGGCGAGCGTCGAGTCAACGTCCGCGATGAGCGAGTCCTTGATCTCATCGCCCATGGCGTAGATCTCGGGGCCGATCGCGTCGAGCGTGTCGATGACCAGTCTGTCTCGCTCGGCGACCAGTCCCCGGAGCCGGGCGAACGCCTGCGCATAGCCCTCGACCCCGCTCGGACCAAAGGCGGCTTCAACGGGCCCGATGCCGCGCATGGCGTCGACCTGAGCGACGAAATCATCCGCGTACCGCTCGTCGCCGGTCCGCATGTACTGCAACGCCGCGACCTCGGACTTGAACACCCCGAGCGCGGCCTGGGGATCGTTCGCGGCGAGCCGATCGATGGTCGCATCCGTCCCCGCCGTAAACTCGGCGAGCAGCGCATCGCGCTCGTCCATCACCTCCAGCACGGTGCCGAACGCGGCCCGGTAGTCGTCGTACCGCTGGTCGATGAGCCGGATCAGCTCCGCCCGCCGCGCGTTCTGGAGCACCGAGATCATCTCATCGATCGACGTGTCGAACCGCTCGGCGCGTGCCTCGAACGCTGCGCGGTTCTCGTCGCTGGAGGTCAGCAGAAAGTCCTTCACACTCATGCGAACCGCAAAGAGCTCGGCCGACATCTCAGTGCTGACCGCCAAGTCGGTCGCCATCTCGCCGAGCTTGCCCTTGGCCGACGTCGTACGGCTCTCGGCGATCAGCGAGATCGAGCCGATCATCGCCGACACCGCGACCAGGACCGAGCTTCCGATGATGAGCTTCGTGCGGATCCGCATCGCATTCCCCCGGTTACAGACAGTTCCCAAATACGGGAAGGTCTATCGAAAGCGCAGGGCGGGCCGTGAAGTAAAACAGAGGGCAAATTGAGAATTTATGCTCAACGAAAGCGGGGGGCTTGGCACGCGATCTCTCCGCCGGCCCGCGGTTGTTCACGCCTCGTCGCGCAGCAGCTCGCCGCCCACGAGGCTCGCCAGCGCCGGGTGGTTCGCCGCCTTCTTGGCCTTCAGCGCTGCGATAACAGGCTCCGGGACCATGGGCCGCAGCGCCTCGTCGAGATCCCGGCCGAGCGCCGTGAGCTGCTTGATCAGGCTGCTGCTCGTGTAGGCGAAGCTCTGGCCCGCGACGACGAACGCCGTTTCGAGGGATGCGACCTCACGGTTGGTCACCGCCTGCTGAACTTCATACTGCAAGTCGCTGAGGTTGCGAATCCCCCGCAGCAGGGCGGCCGCCCGCTGCCGCTGCGCGAAGTCCACCGTCAGACCCTCGAAGCTCTCGACCCGCACGGCCGCACCCTCAGGATGCTCGGCGACCATGTCGTCGCACAATGTCCGGATCATGCCGACCCGCTCATCGGGCGTGAACAGCTCCGTCTTCCCGGGATTGCGCCCGACGGCGACGACGAGCTCATCGAACAGCCGCCGCCCGCGCGCGATGACGTCGAGGTGGCCGAACGTCACGGGATCGAACGAGCCGGGGAAGACGGCGAGGTGGTGGGCGGGTGTCTGAGCCATGCGACCAGCATATCGGCTCGGGTGCGCAACGAGGCTGAAGCGCAAGCGAGGCACAAAACAAGCGAGCTACAAACATCGAGAAATGCCTCGCTTGCGCTTCGGCCTCGTCAAAGCTCCCGCAGACAAAGCACGCCGCCGCTTCTCAGCGGGCGGCGTGCTCGGGGGATGGGGATGCAGCTTTGCTTCGCGGCTCGCCTCAGACGGCCGGGGGCGAGGGCAGGTCGACGGCCGTCTGGTTCACGTGGTTGAACCAGTTGGTGTACGTCGCGAGCGCTGCCGTTGCGATGACCTCGGCGATCGCGCCGTCGTCGTAGCCCGCCGAGCGGAACGCCGAGACGTCGTCGTCGCTGACGAAGCCCGTCTTCTCATGGATCGCGCCGGCGAACCTGGCGAGAGCGCTCAGCTTGGCGTCGCCGAGGTCCGACTGCCGCCGCGCGGCGATGGTCTGGTCTTGCGAAAGGCCCGCGCCCTGGCCCATCGCGGTGTGCGCGGCCTGGCAGTAGTCGCAGTCGTTCGCCTGGGCAAAGACCAGCTGGACAACCTCCTGCTCCGCCGCCGACAGGCTCCCCTCGGCCAGTGCGCCCGAGCCGCCGAGATAGAACTGCAACGCGGCGGGGCTGTTGGCCATGCCCTTGAAGATGTTCAGGTGCTTGCCGGCCAGCGGGCCGTCGAAGATCTCCTTGGCTTTGCCGGTGGCCTGAGCGGGCTCGACGGTGTTCAGACGGGGCATGGCGGGTCTCCTTCCAGCGGGTCGAGCGGCAAAGATTGACGCTCTTGTTTGCATTTACTATTATTTAGGCGTCCGGGACAACAGCTCCCAGGGAATCGATATTCCGGAACGCGGAAGGAATCTCGTCGTCGTGTGCGCTTGCGCAGCATTAACGGCGTCTTTGGGGTCTCTTGGGCGTCGGCAAGCCGATGCGCATGCCGTATTCGGATAGAGTTGCTTCCGACAGGCCAAACGCAAGGAACGAGGATCGCGATGAGCCACAACCGACAGCCCCGCGCCATCGATCCGACGCCAGACGTGGCCACCGGCCTCGACTGGTCCGCCTACACCCGCATCGACGCCCACTGCCACTCCAACGCCTCCGACGGGCCGGCCGTGAGAAGCCTCGGCCTCATCGAGATGCCCGAGTGCTACTCCGAGCCCGAGAAGGTCTACGACCAGGCCAAAGCCCGCGGCATGGACCTGGTCACCATCACCGACCACGACACCATCGCCGGCGCGCTCACGCTCCAGGACCGCGGCTTCGAGGGCTTCATCGTCGGCGAGGAGGTCACGACCTACTTCCCCGAGGACCGCTGCAAGCTGCACGTCAACGTCTGGGGCATCACGCCCGAGCAGCACGAGCAGATCGAATCGCTCAAGCTCCGCGACGACGTCTACGACTTCTGCCGATGGCTCAAGGACACGGGCCTGCCCCACGCTCTCGCGCACCCGGTGTACAACCAGAACGGCAAGCTCAGCGTCTGGCACCTCGAGCGCTGCTGCCTCCTGTTCCGCGCGTTCGAGATCATCAACGGCGCACACTCGGGCACGCATACCCAGGCCGCCCAGCAGCTGCTCAAGTGGCTCGACCCCGACCGCATCCGTGCGCTCTCGATCAAGCATGAGCTCGAGCCCGTGTTCGACCAGCCCTGGGTCAAGGGCATCACGGGCGGCTCGGACGACCACGGCCTGCTCAACGTCGGCCGGGCGTTCACCGCGATCAAGACCGATGACGGTTCCAAAATCACCGATCCCCGCGCGTTCTTCGATCTGGTCATGACCGGCGCAAGCACGGCCGGCGGCGTCGGCGGGCACCCATCGCTGCTCGCCCACCAGCTCACGACCGTCGCCAGCCACTACACGGGCCGCCGCATGGCCGGCGACATGGACCCGGGCCAGAAGTACCTCGCCAGCAAGCTGCTCCGCTTCGCCGGCGTGCCGGTCGACAAGCCCAGCAAGGCCCAGCTCATCTGGCACACCGCCAAACGCAAGATGCTGCTGGGCAAGCGAAAGAGCAAGAGCCTGCCGATCACAACCGCCCTGCGCGAGACCATCGGCCCGGTGCTCGCGAAGTACCCCGACCTCAGGGAACGCCTGAGCCCCGAGACGTGGACCGCGGGCTCGGCGCTCAGCGAGCACGAGCGCATGGCCGAGTTCGCCGACGACCTCTCCGCGGCGCTCAGCAAGGCCATGGCCTCGGGCGCGATCGACGCGCTCCGCAAGCGCGACAAGAACGGCCTGGTCGACCATCTCATGAGCTACAGCATCCTTCTCGCCGCACAGCTGCCCTACATCTTCAGCCTGTTCTACCAGAACAAGGAGCGCAACTTGGTCGAGCAGATCAACCACAACCTGGGCGAGCCGGGCTCCGGGGCGTCTGCTCTCGAGCGGCCCATGAAGGTCAGCCTGTTCACCGACACGCTCGGCGATGTCAACGGCGTCAGCCGCTTCATCACCAACGTTGCCGAGTTCGCCGAGAGCACCGGCCGTGACCTCGAGGTCATCACCAGCACGACGTTCGACGTGCCCGATGCGCCGAACATCCACAACTTCGAGCCCAACTTCGCGACCAGCATGCCGAAGTACGAGAATCTGCAGATCGTCCTGCCGCCGGTCGTCAAGATGCTCCGGCACCTCGACAAGCACCAGCCGGATGTCATCCACATCTCGACGCCCGGGCCCGTGGGTCTCGTTGGCTATATCGCCGCCAAGATGCTCCGCGTGCCTGTCCTGGGCGTGTACCACACCGACTTCCCGGCATACGTCGATCATTTGTTTGAAGACCAGGGTTTCACGTGGGCCACGCAGAAGTTCATGCGGTGGTTCTACAAGCCGTTCTGGGCGATCTTCACTCGCAGCGAGGACTACGTCGACGCGCTCGAGGGCCTGGGCCTCGACCGCGAGCGGTGTCTGAGCTTGCAGCCGGGCGTGGACACCGAGACGTTCAACGTCCGCCACAAGGACGAGTCGTACTTCCCCGCGCTCGGCACCGAGGGATCACTCGAGAAGGAACGCAAGAACAAGGACACCGTCCGCGTACTCTTTGTTGGTCGCGTGAGCGTGGAGAAGAACCTGCCGCTCTTGGTCAAGGTCTGGAAGCAGGTCGACGCCCGCTGCAAGGCCAACGGCACCGACGCCGAGCTCGTCATCGTCGGCGACGGCCCCTACCGCCAGGAGATGGAACGCGAGCTCAAGGGCACCAGCGCCCGGTTCCTTGGCTTCCGCCACGGCAAAGAGCTTTCGAAGATCTACGCCTCGGCCGACCTCTTCGCGTTCCCCTCGACCACCGACACGCTGGGCCAGGTCGTCATGGAAGCACAGTCTTCGGGCCTGCCCGTGCTCGTCACCGACAAGGGCGGCCCGCAGGAAGTCGTCAAGCACGGCGAAACCGGCTTCGTCCTGCCCAGCGAGAAGATCGAGCCCTGGATCGAGAAGCTCGAGATGCTCTGCACCGCCAGCGCCACACGGCGCAGCATGGGCGAGAAGGCGTACGACGCGATGCAGACGATGTCGCTCGAGGCCAGCTTCGAGCACTTCTGGCAGGTCCACCTCGACGCGTGGCACAGGCACCTGGCCGAGATGAACATCCGCCCGATCGAGGGCGGCAGCGTGCCGAGCAAGAAGCCGAGCCCGGCAGGGCTGGGGTAAACAGTCTCGCAGCGGGCCCCGCCTACGAGCGCTTTATCCACCGCATGATGATCGCTTGTTTCCACAGCGCGACACCGCTAAGCGCCATGAGCGGAAAGACCACGTACAGCGTGATGGCTGTGAACGCCGGGTTCTCTGACCACGGCGAATACAGGTACGTTCCGAGGACAAGCGAAAGCACAATGTGTCCGGCGCGAACGGCGGTACGAAATGATTTGCCAGTCATGCGACGCTCCCAGTTCAGAGGCCGTCGTGTGTTTAGTGCATACTAGGCAACGTTTGCCGCGCTCGTGCCCGCTCATGCGCGAACGTCAGCGCCGCCTCCATCCCGTCCGCCATGCGGTCGGTGTGGTAGTCCTCGGTCGCCGTGCGGTGCGCCTCGTTGCCAAGCCGCGCACGCAGGTCCTTATCACGCAGCAGCGTCGCGAGCTTTGACGCCAGGTCATCGACGCTGCCGTGCCGGTACAGCAGGCCGTTCTCGCCGTCGCGCAAGGCCTCGATCTCAGGGTTCTGGCTCTCGATGTGGTCGCTGGTGACCACCGGCAGCGCGTAGTTCATCGCGTGCAGGATGCTCAGGCCGATGTTGGCCGGGTAGCAGAATACGTCCGACGAGCAGAGCCAAGGCCCGATGTTGTCCTCGCCGTAGACCGGCCCCGGGCAGAGCACGCGCTCGGTGATGCCGAGGCGTTTCGCCGTCGCTTTGACGTTGTCAAGATCCGGGCCCTTGCCGATGACGACGGTCGTGAGCCTCGGGACCTCATCGAGCAGCTTCTTTGTCGCTTCGACGAGCATCGGCACGCGGTTGTTGGGGTCGAGCCGAGAGACGTAGACGATGACCGAATCGGTTCCGTCATCACCGCCCAGCCCGTGCTCGCGTTTGAACGCGGCGAGACCCTCGGGGTCGGCGAGAATCTTCGACCGCGCCTCCTGCATGGGCCCGGGGTCAAGGCTGTTGAGCGCGACGAAGACTTTCTCTTTGGGCATGCCGCGCTTGATGTAGTCGTCGGCAACGGACTGCGAGTAGAGCACGACGGCGTCGGCCATCTGGCCGGCCTTGAACCGGAGCCAGCTGCGGAAGGCCCCCTCGCTCTTGCTGTAGCCGTGGCCCCAGACCACGACGCCCATGCCGAGCTTCTTGGCCCGGCGGATGCCGGGGAAGAGGCTCAGGAACCGGGTGTTCCAGGCCATGCTGAGCGCGTCCCACGCGCCGGGCGTGAGCATCTGCATGTGGCGGGCGTCGTACTTGAAGCCGCCGGGGAGCGTCTTCATCCGGCGGAACTCGGCCTTGAAGCCCTCGGGCTCGACGTTGGGCAGGTCGAGCTCGCCGTAGAGCACGGTGAGATCGATGGCGTCGCGCTCGGCCAGCGAGCGGTAGTAGGGAACACGGAACGCGGGCATCGCGGCCTGCTGCATCAGCACGCGGATGGGCCGCTGCGCGGTGTGATCGGAGTCGCCGTCCATCGGGCTCTAGCATAGGGCCGACCGGTTTTTGACCCTGGAGTGCTCGTTGTGCGACTGCCCGACTTTCTGATCATCGGCGCGATGAAGGCCGGCACGACGACGCTCTACCGCGATCTGCTGACGCACCCGCGCGTGTTCTTCCCGCTCGATAAAGAGCCGAACAATCTGACGCGGGAGCGCGTGCTCGAGGACGCCGGCCGGTCCGAGTACGCCGCGTTGTTTAAGGACGCCGGGCCCGACCAGCTCTGCGGCGAGGCATCGACGGCGTACACCAAGCGACCCACGTTCGAAGGCGTGCCGGCGCGGGCCGCGTCGCTGCTCGGAGAGGGTGTGCGCGTGGTCTATCTCATGCGCGAGCCTGTTGCACGCGCCCGGAGCCATCACCGGCACATGCGGCACTTCGGCGAGTGCGAGACCGACGACCTCGCCCACGCCATCGAGCGGCACCCCGAGCTGATCGCCTACAGCCGCTACGCCATGCAGCTCGAGCCCTGGCTCGGCGCGCTCGGCCCGGGCCGCGTGCTCGCCCTTGAGATGGAGGCGTACACCGCCGACCGGGCGTCGACGGTGGCGCGGGTGCAGTCGTTCCTCGGGCTCGATCCCAGGCCCGGCCTGGTCGAGGTCGACAAGGTCTACAACCAGGCCGACGGCAAGCCGGTGATCCAGGGGCGGTGGCGGAAGTTCCAGCAGAGCGGGCCGTACCGCAAGCTGATTCGGCCGCTGCTGGGCGTCGAGACCCGGGCCAAACTCCGCGAGACGCTCCTGCCCAAGGCGAGCGGCGGGCACAGCGAGGTCGACTCGGCCGTCGAGCGGGCCATCCGCGGGGCGATCGCCGACGATCAGCGCCGGCTGCGCGAGCTTCTGGGCAACGGGGCGCCCTCGTGGTGCCACGCCGACGGATAAACCGGCCCCGACCCCGATTCCGGCGAGGTTTTCGGGCCCGATGTGCCCCCCGGCCCGAACGCGGGCGGCCGGCGCGCCGAAGATGAAGGGCTCATGGAGTCCCTCGCGGAAATCTTCCTGGTCCTGCTCTCGCTCGCGCTCGTGCTCTACGTGCTCATCGACTACCTGCGCGGCCGGACGGAGCTGGTCTCGATCCGCAACGTCGCGATCGGCGGGTTCGTGCTGTTCCAGACCCTCTCGGCCGCGCTGTGGCTGATCGACGACAAGTACCAGCTGCGGTACTTCCTGCTTGACCCGGGCGCGACGGGCATGAAGTTCGCCGTCGCGTGCACGATCTTCGCCGTCGTCGCGCTCGCCGTGTACCGCACGGGCCTGATCGCCAAGCCGATCGCGGCGCTGGTGCCCAAGCCCAACGTCGTGCCGGCCGACGCGACCATGCTGCTCACCGCCGTGGTGCTGACGTTCTCGGCAGCGGTCTTCCGCTTCGCGGTGTTCATCCCGTACGTCGCCGTGCTCGCGTCGATGCTCGGCACCGCGGTCGCGGGCGCATCGGCGGGGCTGGCGGGCTGGCTCATCGGCCGAAACCTGCGCAGCCCGATCATCTGGGCCCTCGCCGGCGCGATCATCCTCGCCAACCTCGGTATCGCCATCAGCGGCACCTTCGGGCGGCGCACCATTATCAGCATCGGCCTGGGCGTCGCGTTCGGGCTGTACTACAGCCGGCTGCGCTACGAGAGCCCGAAGCGCACCGTCTCGCTGCTCCTGATCGCGACGATACCGCTCATCATGTTTGTCGCGGCGTACACCAGCGTGCGCGGCGGCGACAACCGCCGCGCCAACGCGATCGATGTCGCGCGGAACGTCGTCTCGGCGGGCAACTTCAAGAAAGGCCTCGAAGACGTCGACGGCCAGGGCACAGGCGGCGTGAGCATGTGGCTCATGGAGTTCTTCGGCCCCGACGGCCAGCGCGAGCCGGAGACCCTGCGAGCGTTCCAGTACTTCATCCTCTTCCCAGCGCCCCGCGCGATCTTCCCGTTCAAGCCCGAGCCGCTCTCGCTCGACATCCCGTTCTACGCCAACCTCGAGGGCGTCAACCTCGGCGGGCTCACCATCGGGCCGGGCATCATCGGCCACTCCTTCGCCGACGGCGGCTGGATCGTCCTGATCTTCTACGCCTCGTTCGGCGGGTTTCTCCTGCGGTTCGGCGACGAGATCATCCGACGCTCGCCGCACGCGCCGTTCGTCGTGCTGCCCCTGGGCTCGATGCTCGGCGAGATCATGGGCGTGCCACGCGGCGAGTCGAGTGCGATGCTCTTCCAGTTCGTCTTCGGCACCGTCTCGTGCTACGTCTACATCACGTTCGTCGCCAAGGGCCTCGAATACTTCGGCTACGCCCAGAAGGGCGACGCCGACGTCGCGGGCATGGGAGCCGCCGGCTGGGAAGACGAAGACGACCCGGACGACGACCCCTACGCCGAGTTCAGCGACTACGGATCCGAGTACGACGAGGACTACGACGCCAACTACGAAGACAGATACGACGACGGCTACGGCGAGTCCGACGAGCCCGCCGCCTGATCAATCGTCGCAGCGTCATCATCGCGGCGACCGTCACCGCCGCCCGTGCGCACGCCCGGCAGCTCGAAGACCATCAACGCCGCCGCGTGATCCGACCCCGGCATCTCGATCGTCCGATACGACACGACGCTGACACCGGGCGAGACCAACCCGCCGTCGATCGGCACGCGCGCTGCGCGCGGCAGCGACGACGGGTACGTCCCTCCTGCACGCAGCGCGGGCTTGGCGATCAGCAGGCCTGTTGACTGGGTGAAGCGCCGCATGCGCACGCCGACGGGTGTCGCGTTCAGGTCGCCGGCGGCGATGATTGGCAGCCGCGTCCGCTCGGCGATCATCGCGATGCCCCGCGCCGTGTCGTCCGCCTGCGCGTTGCCCGCCGCCCAGCGGGACGGCGACCGCGGGCTGCGGAACTGCACACCCGCAAAGACAAACGGCCCGGCGGGCAGATCAACCCGCAGCACACGCTGGCCGTGGTACCCGAGCGCCGCCTGGATCTCGGGCCAGACGAAGCCGAACGCGTCGCCACCTCGGCGCAGCGGGTGCCGGCTGAGCACAAAGCGAAACCCGGGCCCTGCGCGGTCCGGCAGGCGGAAATGCGGGTACACCTCGCGCACCCGCGGATCGGACCGGATCGCACGCAAGAGCGACCCCGACGACTCGTTGAGCATGATCAGGTCCGCGCCGGACGCCAGCATGATCTCGAGCTGCTCGTCGCCCCGCTGGTTGCCCGCCCAGGCGTTGACCGCCAGCACGCTGACCACCGGCCCTTTCGGCGAGGCCGACGCCGGCGCACGATCGACACCGAGCGCCGCCACCACGAGCACAACGACCGATAGAACCGACACAAGCCCGGCCACCAGCCGCCGCGTAAGGACTGTCAGCAGAACACAGCCGAGGCCGCAGGCGATCGCGTGGGCCCAGAGCGTGGCCGCCAGATCCGCGAGCCACGCGAGCGCGTTGGGCTCGAGAACATCGAACCGGCCGTGTGTCGCGATACCGATCGCGGCGAGCAGCGGCGGGACCGCGAGCAGCCAGGCGAGCACGGTCGCGGCAAGCCGCAGCCCGCGTCGAGCACGCCTCGGGCCCGAGAAGGTCGCTCGTCGCTGTCGCCGGCGCGGTGGCATCGCGGCGAGGGTATCGCCCGAGACGGCGCATCCGGACCGAGCGTCACACCTTTCCCCGGCATGGGTGGGTTTCCCAGCTCAACGTCTCGACACACCGGCCGGCAGTTCGGAGAATGTGCGCATGATGTACCAACGATTCCTCGGTGTGTGCGCCGCGCTCGTGCTTGCGTCGTGCGGGAGCCCCGCGGCTGTCGGCTCGGCCGAAGCCGCCAAACCCGCGGCCAAGCCCGCAGGCAAGCCCGCAGCGGTTCCGGCGCTGCCGCCCAACCGAGATACGCTCGCCATCATCCACGAGGACCGCGACGGCCGGCGGACGCCGATCATCGACCCGCGCGGCCTGCCCGTCTACGAGGACTACGGCCACGGGCTCCAGCCCGAGATCACGCTCGAACGCATCGACGAGCTTTCCTACGACATCATCCTCGACTTCGAGAACACCACGCAGCGCACCGCAGGATTCGGCAGGATCAATGTCGGCGTCGTGACGCTTGGGCCCGACATCAGCTGGCTCAACCTCAACCGCCGCAGCACGATGGTTGAGTCCAGCCGCCGCGACTTCCGAACACAGAACCGCCGCTATCCGGGCTCGTTCTACGCGCCCGTCGGCGTGCTCAAGAACGACCGGTTCGCCGTCGGCGTCTCGCTGCTGTACGACGTGCTCCAGGACCAGCACAGCATCAACGTCAACTACCGCGTGCTCCGCGGGCGGTACGGGAGCGGGCCGGGCGGCGGCGGCTTCGGCATGGGCTTCGAGCTCGGCAACCCCGTCGATGGAGAGGGCAACGTCGAGTACCCCGCGCAGCTCAGGCCCGGCGAGACGCGGCGCTACCGCGTCGCCGTTCGAGCCATGAAGCTCGACCGTCCCGTCATGGCATCGGGGCCCCAGCCGTGGCTTGAGACCATCGAGCCCTACCGCGAGCACTTCCAGCGGCTCTACGGCGGCGTCACGTACCAGCGTGACGATCGGCCCGTCCGCGCCGTCGTCATCGCGGGACCAACCGCGATCAGTTCCGACAACCAGATGGGCTTCAACGGCGGCAACACCACCCGCGTCGACATCGCCGGCTGGGAGGGACGCGTCTCCGACATGATGAGGCCCAGCGGCTTCGAGCGTTCGATGCTCTGGTCGCCCGGCGGGCTCTACTACCGCAACCAGCACCGCAACTACCCCAGCCGCTTCATGTCACAGCTGCTCACGACGCCCAAGCTCGCCCAGGCGTTCGACGAGCGCATCGGGCTGCCGCGCCTCGCCTCCAGCGGTCACCAAGTGGGCCTGTGGTGGGGACGCTCCTCGCGTGTCGCCCGCCAGTGGGACACCGACGCTTGGGAGCCGCTCGACCTCAGCAAGCCCGACACCGTCCAGCTGGCGCTCAACGAGCTGAGGCTCGCCGACCGCGCGGGCGCGACGTTCATCGGCCTCGACGCCTTCAAGACCAAAGAGATGCCCGTCTGGGAGCAGTACGAGTGGATCATCCGCCTCCGGCAGATGTTCCCGCACATGACCTTTGTCGTCGAGCCGATGAACTGCGACATCCTGCACACGCTCGGGCCGACGTTCGACGTCGCATGGCTCGGCGGCGACACCACGGGCCGGGCGGCGACGCGTTACCGCCTCCAGCACCCCCACCACCTGGCCGACTTCCTGCTGCCGGGACACGAAACATGGGCATACTTCCGCTACCAGGGCACGACGCTGCCGCGGAACGCGACCTGGCTCCAGCGCGACGCCGAGCACCTCGCCGGCACAGGCCACGTGGCGGTGATCGCGACGCGCCAGCCGCTCACGTCCCCCGAACGCGCTCTGGCCGAGCCCTCGTGGATGGTCACCGTGCCCGACGCGCTCAAGACGGCCGCGCACCGCACCGCCACGCCGCCGGTCTTATCGCTCGACGGCGCAGGCGACACGGGCGATAGCGCTGGGGATGGCGCGGGCGATGGCGCCGGATCGGGCGGCGGGTCCGGGGGTGATCAGCCTGCGGGCGACGGCAACGGCGACCGAGGCGGGAGCGGCGACGCGGGCAACGACGACGCGGGCAACACCGCGCCCAACACCCGCCCGTTCATGCTGCCCAACGGCCGCGTCATCCGGCTCCCGATCATCACACCCGGCAAGTGACCGGGGCGCGGCTCTACAGCCGCGGCTCGAGCCACGCCCACTGCGCCGCGAGCCCGTCCTTCACAGGCGTCTCGCAGGCGTAGCCCAGCTCGGCCTTCGCGCGCGACAGATCAGCCCAGGTGCGGTCGACGTCGCCCGGCTGCATCGGCTGGCGCTCGACGACCGGCTGCTTCCCCACCGTGTCGCCGATGGCGGCTATCAGGTCATCGAGGCGCATCGGGTGATCGCCGCCCAGGTTCCAGATGCGGTAGCCGTGGTCGTCGATGCGGTTCATGGCGGCGACGATGCCGCGGACGGTGTCTGCGACGAACGTGTAGTCCCGGCTGGTGGACCCGTCGCCGAACATGCTGATCGTCTCGCCCCGCGCAACCAGCCGCATAAACTTGTTGATCGCAAGGTCGGGCCGCTGCCGGGGGCCAAAGACAGTAAAGAACCGCAGCATTGCGACGGGCATGCCGGTGAGGTGGTGGTGCGTGTGCGCGATCAGCTCGCAGCTCCGCTTCGTCGCGGCGTAGGGGCTGATCGGGCGCTCGACCGGGTCCGTCTCGGCGAAGGGCGTCTTGTCGTTGTTGCCGTAGACCGACGAGCTGCTGGCGATGACGAGCCGCTGGACGCCGGCCGCCCTCGCGCATTCCATCACGACCGAGGTCGCCGCGACGTTAGCGTGGGCGTAGGCGATCGGGTCCGCGATGCTCGGGCGCACGCCTGCCTTGGCCGCCAGGTGCACGATGGTCTCGGGCTTGGTGTCGCTGAGGACGCGCGTGAGCGCAGCGTGGTCGTTGAGGTCGAGCTCGCGGAACGCGAAATCGCCGCCGGTGTTCGAGACCTCGTCGAGGTTCGATCGCTTGGCGGCGTGGTCGTAGAACGGGTCGAAGTTGTCGACGCCAACGACGCGGTCGCCCCGTGCGAGCAGCGCCTCGGACAGGTGCGAGCCGATGAACCCGGCAGCGCCGGTGACCAGAACCGTTGCATTCGCCACGCACTCGCTCCGAACGTCGCTCGACCAGGAAAGCCCCGAGGACCCGAGCGTACGCCGCTCGCGGGCTCAGGCCGACTCGTGGTCCGATTCGGTGAGGGCATCGGCGGATCGTCGGCCGCGATCAACCGACATCTCCGCACCGGGTGAGGGCGATGAAGCAGGAGGACACATTCGCAATCGGAGTAGGGCCGCGTTTGGGGCACACACACCAAAAACGCAAAGCAGGGCGCCATCGTGAAACAGCGCCCCGCTGGAGGAGAGAGAGATCACTTGATCATACGTGTTATCGGCGGAAATGTTCAAGAAACCTTCACCATGCTTTGCGAGATATCCTAAATTCACATCTAATTACTATCAGAATGCAAACAAATAGACTGATTAGGCGGCAGCGGTCCACAATCGGCGGATGCACGGTTGGTGCACGGTCTGTCGGCTGTTGGCAATTGGTGACGCGAATCGAGCCGGGTCGCGGCTCAACGCGGCTCAATGGGGCTCGGTTCGCCTGCAGACAAGTGACAGCGGCCGGGTCAGTCCGGGTTCGGGACCTGGACTGCATCGACCGTCGGTGCTGCCGGCCCGTCGGGTGTCGGCTCGGCAGGCTGCGCTGGCCGCTTGGCGAACCGGTCGAGTATTCGGCGGAGCCGCTTGGTCCGCTGGGGCTCGTCGACCTTCGCGAGCTGGCGTTTCAGCGGGGCCGGCAGTGCTTCGAGGTTGACCGTGCCGTCGGCGTTGAAGAACGCGGCCGTGTCGACGGGCTCGGCGTTCAGCTCGTCGGCGTACTGCTTCTGGCGCCGCTCGCGTGATCGCCGCTCCAGCAGCCGGCCGATCTCGGCATCGATGTGCGCACGCTGGGCCTCGGTCAGCTCGGCGAAGACGCGGGTCTGGAGATCGGCGTCGGTCGGCCCGCTGCGGTAGAGCTGCTGGAGCGCTGTGCGAGCCGCTCGCTGGCTTCGCGAGAGCTGGTCATCGGGGATGCGCTCGGGCACGACGCCGGCCTTGAAGCGCAGGTCCTTGAGCCGCTCGGCGTGCGTCTGGCGGTGGGCGCGGACCGCGGCCCGGTGCTCGCGCGTGATAGCCTCAATCGTCGCTGTCTGCTCGGGCGTGATGCGGATGCCGGCGGCGGCGGTGTCCTCGGACATCGCCTCGATCAGCGCCCGCACGTCGCGCATCGGCAGCTGGCGGCTCTGGCCCATCTGCATGCCGATGGTCTGGCCCATGGTCAGGCCCTGCTCGAGCCGCTCGGGACGGGTCTGCTTGACCTCGGGGCCGGCGAGCGGAGCGGGTTCGGCGGCGTCGGTCTGCGCGAGCACCGGGCCGCACGCGGCCATGAACACGAGCGCTGTTGGAAGTTGCACGGCGAACCCTCCTCGGGCCCTGGCGGTCGCGGGCCGCGAATCCTGCGGTTCCCTAGCATCCCGCGATCGGCCCGCGGGCACAAGCCCGCCGCCCAGAATCGATCGGAAAGGGAGCCATGTCGGGACTCAGCAAGGACTTCGTGCGTGCCGCGCTCGCGCAGGCCACCGGCCCCGACGGCGTTTCCCTCGGCAAGCGGCTCGAGTGGGTCGCCACCTGCGACGCCTACGCCAGCGTGAAGCTCGACGCGAACGACGTGACGGCCAAGGGCGATCTGGACGGTCTGGCCCGCCGCGTGCACGGCGCGGTGCGGGCCGCGGCCGGCGAGAAGGGCGTCGCGCTCGCCACGCTCATCGTCGAGCTCGTCGACAAGGCGGGCAGCGTCAAACTTTCAAGCACGACGGGCCCCAAGCCCGGCGAGGACATCACGGCAAAGCTCGCCGCCCAGGGCGAGGCGACGCCCGGCACGCCCTCGGCAGCGCCGGCGCCGCGGCCCTCGCAGCCGCGCACCCCGCAGGAAGAGGCCAGCGCGATGCCGGGCGTGAAGCACGTCATCGCCGTCGGCGCGGGCAAGGGCGGCGTGGGCAAGAGCACGGTGAGCGTCAACCTCGCCGTCGCCCTCGCGCGGCGGGGCCACGCGGCCGGGCTGATGGACGGCGACATCTACGGCCCGTCGCTGCCCACCATGCTCGCGCTCGACGCTCTCGATCTGAACGTCCGCGAGAAGATGATCGAGCCGTTCTACACCCACGGCATCAGCGCCGTCACCATCGGCAAGATGGTCGACCCCGAGAAGCCCTTGATCTGGCGCGGGCCGATGGCGCACGGCGCGTTCAAGCAACTTACAGAACAAACCAACTGGGGCGAGCTCGACTATCTCATCATCGACCTGCCGCCCGGCACGGGCGATGTGCCGCTGACGATGGCGCAGAGCATGCAGCTGACCGGGGCGGTGATCGTGTGCACGCCGCAGAAGGTCGCGCAGGACGACGCGGTCCGCGCGGTGCGCATGTTCCAGCAGCTCGGCATCGACATCCTGGGCGTCGTCGAGAACATGAGCGAGTTCATCGGCGACGACGGGAAGCACTACGACATCTTCGGCAAGGGCGGCGCCGAGCGCATGGCGCAGCGGATGGGCCTGCCGTTCCTGGGCGATGTGCCGATCAACACCAGCCTGCGGGCCAACAGCGACAAGGGCGACCCGTCGGCCAACTTCAAGGCCAAGACCGCGGGCGGCGACGCGCTGCCGACGGCGCTCGAGAAGCTCGCGCAGAACCTCGAGAGCCAGGTCGCCCTCGCGGGGCTGCGGCAGGGGAAGACCAAGCCCAAGCTGACGATCAGCTAGCTCAACCACCGCAACGGCGTCGGCGACCCCGACGATTACAACATCGGCTGCTGACGGGCCCCCGTGCAATAGCGGTGGCGGTGCAGCGTTCGGCCCTCCGAACACGGAGGAAACGATCATGCCGAACCGCACGATGCTTGCGTTGTCCTTTCTCGGAGCTCTGGCCGCGACCGCGAATTCCCAGCCCGGCTTCCGCTTTGTCGACCCCCTCGATACGGGGCCCGGAATCGTGAAGGCGGAACTGCCGAACGCCGGCGATGTACCGCAGCGGCATGTCGTCGCGCCGGCGCTGGGCGAGCCCCGCGATATCTTGCTGGTGTGGCTCGCGGGCAGCGGCGCGGCGCCGACGCAGTATCTCGAGTTCACGCGCGCGGCCGCCGAAAACCGGCTCGATACCGTGGGCCTCGTTTACCCGAGCTGGCCGCCGGTCAACGACATCACCACGAACGACACCGACCCCGACCTGCCAGCTGCGATCCGCACCGAGCGGCTGTTCGGCGTCGACGCGACCGACGTCATCGACGTCGACTTCGCCAACAGCGTCGAGAACCGGCTCGTGAAGCTGCTGGAGGATCAGGCCGCGGCGTTCCCGGGCGAGCGGTGGGCGTCATACCTGCTGCCCGACGGCTCGCCCGACTGGACAAGGATCGCGGTCGCCGGCCACTCGCAGGGCGCGGGGCACGCGGCGTTTCTGGGCAAGCTCGAGCCGCTGGCTGGCGTGCTGATCCTCGCGGGGCCTGGCGACTTTGTGCAAGACTTTGGCACGGCGCCGTGGCTGTTCGAGCCCGGGGCGACGCCCGCGGCCCGCACGGCCGCGTTCACGCATGTCGAAGACCGCAACGCGGCCGGCTTCTTGTTCAACCAGCGCGTGCTGAACCTCAATGCGTTCGGCGAGGTGCAGAACATCGACGGCCTGAGCACCCAGCAGATCCGCGGACAGATGCTCGCGTCAACGGCAGATTTCCCGGCAGGCTCCAACGGCCATGGCGCGGTCGTGGTCGATGACCGGCTCGCGCGCGACGCGGGCGGCGCACCGATCTATCGACCCGTTTGGGACGCCATGCTCCGCGTGCCGACGCGCTGCCCCGCCGACACCAACCGCGACGGCTCGCTCACGCCGGCGGACTTCACGGCCTGGGTGATCGCCTTCAACTCGGGCCGGGCCCAGTGCGACCAGAACGCCGACAACGCGTGCACGCCCGCCGACCTCAACGCATGGATTGCGGCGTTCAACGCGGGCTGCTGAAGCGAGTTGCACGGTTTTGGTCATTCTCGGAACCCGACCCGGGGTTGGGCGTCTCAAGGCTCATCGCACCTGCCTCGGCGGTCGCCGGGGCCCGGAGATGAGCCATGCCGAAGAGACCGATGCTCGCCGTCTGCGCGTTTGTGTTCGCGCTCCCCGTGTTCGCGCAGCCGCAGGCGGTGATCCGCGTGCCGCAGGACGCGCCGTCGGTCGGCGAGGCACTGATCGGCGCAGCGGGGGACACCCGCATCGAAATGGCGGCGGGGCTTTACCGCGAAATGATTGTTGTGGAAGGGGTGTCGCTGACGCTCGCGCCGCAGGCCGGGGCCGAGGGGCAGGTGTCGTGGTCGGCGGATCTTGATGAGGACGGGCTGGCCGATGGTGCGGCGATCGAGATCATCGGCGCGCCGACGGTGCGGCCCGTGGTCACGATCGAGGGGATCGATTTCTTCGAGGCCGGCATCGATGCGACGCTCGCGAGCGTTGAGATCAGATCATGCTCGTTCACGGGCGGGACCGTGGACGCGGCGAGACCGCTTCGGCTCATCGATTGCGAAACCTCGGTGGTGCAATCCGCGTTTGCTTCCGCCGACATGCCGTCGAGCGGCGGCGCGATCTTTGCGTCCGGGGGCGAGCTGCAGATCGAAGACTCGACGTTCGACGATTGCTCGACCGACGGCAGCGGCGGCGCTGTCTTTACCACGAATCTGAACACGGCGATGATGGACGCATGCGTGTTCGACCGCTGCTTTGCCAGACAGGGCGGCGGCGCGGTTCATGGTCGCCTGCTGACGCTTGTTGACTGCGTCTTCGAAACGAACGAGACATGGTCGAAGGGCGGTGCTGTCGAGCTGATCGGTGAGTTCTGGGAGAACAGTGTCGACTCATGCAGTTTCAGCTCTAATCGATCCATCTCCAACGCGAACGGATCGGGCGGGGGCGCGATCTCGGGGACCGGCGTTATCGAGCGGTCGGTGTTTGAGAGCAACTCCGGTCGCGCCGGCGGCGCTGTCCTGATGACGGGCGGCCTCGTCACCGAGAGCACGTTCGAGAACAACCAGGCAACGGGCCCGGGCGGTGTCGGCGGTGCCGCGTGCCTGGAGCCCGGCGAGGTCGAGGGCTGCGTGTTCATCCGGAACCGTGCGGATGAGGGTGGCGCTGTCTTCAGCCCATTGGGTGGTTTCGGTACCTCGTCGGTGACTCGGAGCGTGTTTGCCGCGAACACCGCGCGGATCGGCGGGGGTGTGAGCACCGTGCGAACCGTCACCCAGTGCGTCTTTCTCGCGAACTTCGCCGCGGCCGGCGCCGCCGTGTGGCCCGGGCGACGCGAGTACGAGGTGTCGCATTCTGTGATGATCGGGAACATCGGACCGGCGGTGTCGTGGGTGTTCAACCCGCAAGGCGTCACCGAGGACGACGTCACCTTCCCCACGGCCTGCGTCTTCGGCGCGGGTCAGACCGCGAGCGTCAACGGCCTCGCGCCCCGGTCGCGCTTGGTCGCCTGCATCGGCGACCCCGCGCTCATCGGCCCCGGCGCGATCGACCTCGACCCGATGTTCACGCGCATGCCAGACGACGGCGGCGACGGCTGGGGCGATGACCCGCTGACGCCGACCATCGACGAGTCGCTGAATGACG
Organism: Planctomycetota bacterium; assembly: GCA_039822905.1. Classification (GTDB taxonomy): domain Bacteria; phylum Planctomycetota; class Phycisphaerae; order Phycisphaerales; family UBA1924; genus JANQQZ01. The sequence goes on along the minus strand of JBCBMF010000010.1, from coordinate 6,260 downwards.
ACTTCGGCGACCTCACGCCGCTGCCGGGTTCGCCGCTGATCGATGCGGCCCCGCTGCTGACGGACATGCCCGCGCTCGACGTGGCCGGCAACCCGCGCGTGCACGACGACCCGGGCATCCCGACGGCTCGGCCCGACATCGGGCCCTATGAGTTCCAGGGCGCCAGCTGCCTGCCGGATGTCAACGGCGACGGCTCAGCAACGCCGGCGGACTTCGCGGCGTGGGCCGATGCGTTCAACGCCCGCGGCCCGCTGGCCGACCAGAACCGCGACGGCCGGGTCTCGCCCAACGATCTGCACGGCTGGGTGCTGCGGTACGCCGAGGGCTGCCCGTAATCGGTGCTCGCGGCGTAGCGCCGCGTGAAGATCCGCGATTCTTCTTGCCGACCGGGCCGGCTCGCTGTAGCGTGGCGGCATGAACACACACCGCGCTATCGCTCTGGTTCTCGGGTTCTCGGTCGTGCCGGCGGGCGCGGGCTTGGCCCAGCCGATCGAGCTCATGGTTGATCCCGCTCAGTCGAGTATCAGCGTCGACGTTGAGCTCGTGACGCCCATCGGCACGCAGTCGAGCATGGACAGCTCGCCCGTTGAAGGCACGGCGACGATCGAGCTCGATGACACGAGCGCCCCCACCTCCATCACGCTGGCCGACTACGCGTTCACCGCGCAGCAGGACCTCGACTTTGCGTACAGCTTCGGGTTTCTCGGCACCGTGACGGGCGTCGGCTCGGGGCTCGGCCTCCGGCAGCCGACGGGCAGCCCGCCGACCACGGGCCCGGTCGATGGCCTCGGCGCGTTCTCGCTGCTCGGCGTGCCCAACCAGCCCGTCGGCGCGATCGACGCATCCGGAACCGGCGTGATCGGCGGGACCATCGGCATGGTGTCCATCGAACTGGGCACGCTTGACCCGACGATCGTCGATGCCACAGGCACGGTTGTCGTCGCCGGCGATCAGGTGACCGTCACGGTGACAGTGCCGATCAGCACGTCGCAAGACGCCGGCTCGGGCGTGATCGCCAACATCACCGGCTCCGCGTCGGTCGTCGCGACCGGCACGATCCCCGCCGAGGACTGCCCGGCCGACGTCAACGGCGACGGCGAGCTGACGCCCGGCGATTTCAACAGCTGGATCCTCGCGTTCAACACGCAGTCGCCCGAGTGCGACCAGAACGGCGACGGCTCGTGCTCGCCGGGGGATTTCAACGCCTGGATCCTGAACTTCAACGGCGGCTGCTGAGCGGCTTTCGGATAGGCTCCCGTCATGATGAAGTTTCGGCGTTGTGCTGTGCTCCTTGGAACTTTCTGCTGCGCGGTCGCTGGCGGCCAGACCGTCGACGCGGACAGCGGCGGGTTCGTCGCGGGCGGGTCGGATGCCGGCCCTACGCCGGCGCTCGCGCAGCCGTGCATCCCGCCGGCGCGACGGGCCGAGCTCGAGCGGTTCATGCGTCGGCTCGATGCACAGCTGCCCGGCGACGGCCCGGCGAGCGCCGCACGCCCGCGCGCGTTCCCGCTCTTTGAGTTCTACCCCATCGGCGGCGATATCTACGGCGACCTGTTCATCAACAACTACACCGACCTCAACGGCACCGCGCCCGGCGTGCTCGATTGGGACTGCGGCGACCACACCTATCACACCCATCGGGGCCACGACGTCGGGCTGAAGTCGTTCGAGGAGCAGTTCATCGGCGTGCCGATCTTCGCGGCGTTGCCCGGGACCGTGATCGACAGGGACGACGGCCACTTCGATCAAAACACGGTGTGGGCACAGCAGCCGGCGAACTTTGTCGTGATCGATCACGGCGACATCGAGCCGGGGCTGCGCACCTTTTACTGGCACATGCGCAACGGCTCGGTGCTGCCCCAGATCGGCGAGCGCGTCGAGGCTGGTCAGCAGATCGGGCTGATCGCTTCGAGCGGCAACTCGGACGGCCCGCACCTGCACTTCGAGGTCTGGCGGAACGGGTCGTGGGTCGAGACGATGTCCGGGCCGTGCTCGCCGTTCGAGAGCATGTGGGCGAACCAGTGGCAGAAGCCCACCGAGCACTACACCCGCGACTTCGGCTTCTTCCGCGAGCTGTTCGACCCGGCGTGGCAGCGGCCCGAGCCGTTCCCGCGCGATCGCGCCGTGACGCTCGACACCGACCGCGTGACGTACTGGACGATGGGCAACTTCCTGCCGCAGGACACGACCTACCGCTTCCGCTTCTACATGCCGGGGGGTCAGCTCGACTTCGACTCGGGGACCAGGCCGCTCGGCTTTACGTCGGCGGGCTTCTCTCGCTTCTACTGGGCGTTCTTCTACTGGAACATCGCCGACATGCAGCGTGTACCGGGGGTCTGGACGGTGGCGTTCGATCTCAACGGCGTGCGGCAGGTCACGACGCCGATCACCGTGCTCGACGACGGGGAGACCTACATCAACCGGCCGCCGCTGCCGGTCTTCCCGACGCTCGAGCCGGCGAACCCCGATCCCGACGACGCGATCGTCGCGCGCATCAACTCCGATCTTGTCATCGACGACATCGAGCACGACCTTGTGCGGTACCGCTACACGTGGACGATCGACGGGGTCGTGGTGCGCGACGTGATCTCGGCGGGTCACGCGGACATGATCCCGAGCGTCAACGCCTTTGGCGGCGGATCGGCCGTCCGCGTCGACGTGACGCCCAGCGATGGGACCGACGAGGCCATCACGACTGCCGCCGAGGTGACCGTCTCGCAGCCCTGCCCCGCCGACGTCAACGGCGACGGCCAGCTCTCGCCCAACGACTTCAACGCATGGATCCTGGCCTTCAACACCCAATCGCCCGCATGCGACCAGAACGGCGACGGCGACTGCCGCCAGAACGACTTCAACGCGTGGATCCTGAACTTCAACGCGGGCTGCTGAGGAGGCCAGAGTGATGCGAACGCTGATGCTTGTTTCCGCCGTTGCGGCCGCGACGCTGTCGCACGCCCAGGCGCGCGTGTACCGCACCGTCATCACCGGCGGCGACCCGGCGCCGGGCTTCCCCACGGGGAGCACGATCAGCGGGATGGGCCGGCCGACCATCGACCCATCGGGCCGGGTCGCCTTCGTTGGCACCGTCGTTCTGCCGTCCGGCGATCGCGAGACGGTGTTGTACCGCGAGACCGATGCGGGCCTTGAGCCGGTTGTTGCCTACGGCGACATGCTGCCCGGCGCGGGCACCGAAGAGCTGCTGAGCTTCTACTACGCCGCGCCCGACCGCAACTCCCTTCGCCGCGGCTTCCCGCAGCAATCGGCTCGCGGCGAGCTGTTCTTCTACGCGGCGACGAACGACTTTGAGTTCACACGTCGCGGCATCTGGCGCGTTACAGCCGGTGGCATCGTCGAGAACGTCGCGTACACGGGCGATCCTCTGCCGGCCACCGACCTCACAGTCGAGCCCTTCACCAACCCGAGCACCACGCGGGCCGAGGGGACGACCGAAATCTTCAACGTGTCGTCCAGCGGCGATGTGCTCTACAAGGCCGAGCTCTCGGGCCCGGGGATCGGCAACCAGAACGACCGCGCGCTCATCCTTGTGCCGGCGGGCAGCGACGAGGTCGTGCTGGTGACTCGCGACGGCGACCCCGTGCCGGGCCGGCCGCGCGAAACCTTCTTCCCGAGAGACGGCATCGTCACCGGCAACGGCACCGTGTATTACAAGGGCAGCATCACCGGCGCGGGCAACAACAGCGACGACCGCCAGCGCATCCTGAGGCGGCTGCCCGACGGCACCAAAGAGGTCGTGTTCAGCAACGACCTCCGCCTGCCGGGCTTCGGCACGGGAATCACGATGGGCGACTTCAGCTATGACGTCACCGACGGCGGGCACCTGATCGTCACGGGGACCATCGACGGCCTCGGCATCCCGCCCGACACGGACCGCGCGATCTTCAGCGATCGGCGTGGCAACGGGCTCGAGCTCGAGTACCGCGAGGGCATGCAGGTGCCGGGCTTCCCGGCGGGCGCGTACTACGAGCGGCTGGTCGAGGGCTACATGAGCGACGACCTGACGATCGGGTTCATCGCACAGATCGGCGCGACCGCGACAACGCCGGGCTTCACCGCGTTCTTCACCGAGAACGGCCCGCTGCAGGTCAACCCGGTCATCACCGAAGGCGACACGCTGCCGTGGCTCGCGCCGAACATACGCATAGAACGCTTCGAGTGGCAGTTCTCATCGGAGAACAAGGGCCCGAGGCCGGTCATTTCGCCCGCGGGCTACCCGGCCATGGAGGCGGAGCTCTACGAGCCCGGTCTCGACCCGTCCGCAATCATTCTGACATCCGACGGCGGGAGCTCACCCATCCTCGGGGTCGAGATCGGTGCGCTCGTCGAGACGCCGATCGGGCCGCTGCCGGTCTTCAGGACTGCGTTCGACATCGAGCACGGGATCAACGCGAGCAACATGATCGCCACACGCGTGAGCGCAAGGCAGGACCCGTGGTCCGACAGCTACGGCGCCGTGGTCGTCAGCGAGCTCGCGCCGTGCCTCGCCGACGTCAACGGTGACGGCGTCGTCTCGCCCAACGACTTCAACGCCTGGGTCCTCGCCTTCAACAACCAATCCCCTGGGTGCGACCAGAACGGCGACGGCGACTGCCGCCAGAACGACTTCAATGCGTGGATCCTGAACTTCAACGCGGGCTGCCCGTAGCGCCACGGATGCCGCGGATGAGCAATGCGAATCCAGCGGATCGTCTCACGCCCGCTCGGTCACGATCGCCTCGACCTTGCTCCCGAACCGCAGCACAAACACCGTGAGGGTGCGATCGCCCTCGCCGCGAAGGTCGAGCTGCGCACGATCGGGGTCTACCGCGCCGCCGCGGGTCTTGACCTCGACGATGCCCCCGCCGAGCGAAGCGACAGCCCCGCGCACACGATCGACTCGCCAGGGCAGTCGCTCCAGCACGCGGAACGCGGTAAGCCAGGGCGACTCGACGCGCGACGGCGACGCCAGCACGCCCAGCTTGGGATGCAACACGCCGACGCCGATCGACTCGGCGAGCCGGCCGAGCAGCCCCGCGCGCTCGGCCGCGGGATCAACCGCGTAGAGCCAGTCGCCGAGCGGCGACATTGCATCGGCGGGCGCGGGAACTCCCGCGATCGTCTCGACACCCGCGTCACCGATCATCGTCGCACGCACCAGCCCGCTGGTCGTAAGCTCACCCGTCCACCACACGGCCTGCGACATCCGGCCCCGCAGCGAGACATACTCAACCTCGCCGCCGACGCCGGGGAACGCCTCATCGATTGCGTCGCGATCAACGCCCGGCATCAGCTTCACACACGCGCCGCTGGCCTCGCGAACCAACCGACCGATGAGATCGGGCCCGGGCCGCAGATCCTCGAGCGTCAAGACCCGGCCCGATTTGCCGCGCCGGGCCGGGTCGGCATGGATCACTGCGCCGCGCACACCGACCTCGCCCGCGTCGAGCTCGCTGACCACGCCGCCGGTGTTATGCCGGCACATGACGGCACGCGATGGATCAAGCTCGACGCATCGGACAATGCACCGCCGAGCGATCTCGGTCGCGTCCGCGCCGATGCCGGAGCACAGATCGATCGCCGCTTGCACATCCTCGAAGCGATTGGCTTTGTGCCGCGCGATCAGTTGATCCGTCGCCATCTGCGCACCGTCGCTGTCCGCAAGCCACCGCTCGGGACCATCGACCTTGCCCTCCAGCCGCCGCCGACCCTCTGCGAGCTGCAATGCCACGCGAACCTCGGTTGCGTCGAAGCGTTTGCGCAGCGAAGCGACGGCGGACACATCCCCGGGGTCCGCCGCCGCCGCCGTTTCAACCAACCGGTCGAGCTCGCCCGCCGCGATGCGGGCCCAGACCGCTGCCTCCTCGGCGTTCCCGCTCAGAGGCTGATGCTCCCGCCGAAGCCGAAGAACAGGTCCGCCGAGTCGTCGCTCAGGCCCACGCCGAACCTCGCATCGATCGTCGCGTTCGGCGCGACTTCGAAGATCCCGCCGCCCTGGAGGAAGTGGGCGTCGTTCACTGTGTCGTTGTCGTTGAGGAACCCGAAGTACTCGATGAACGTCGTGACACCGTTGGTCCACGCCTGCGCCGAGCCGACCGAGACGGTGCTCTGCACGAACTCCTCGTTCGTGCCGTCCTCAAGCAGCGTGAATCGCGCAGAGCCGAAGGCCTGCCAGACGTCATCGAAGTCGTCCCACCAGAGCGAGAGGCCGAGGTTCGGATCGACTCGATCGCTCGTCAGATCGTCGGATCCGATCGGCAGGCTCG
>JBCBMF010000009.1:0-32147 GCA_039822905.1 Planctomycetota bacterium | reverse complement strand
CTCTGCCGCATCGTGAACGTGCGTTGCCCCCTCCCACGAATAGCCCATGTACGGGCCGATGTGGTGAGGGTACCGATTGAATATCAGCGGGGTTTCGATCCTGTTACCCCACTCGTCGCGGAAGTCCAGCGTATCGATCAGATCCCTTTCTTCCTGCGTGTTGACACCATAGCCGGCTCGGATCACAAGACCGTCATTGTCATCGGCGTACAAGTTGAATCCTTGCATCAGGCTTCGCGTCGCTGTGAGTTCTACAACGCGTTTCGCCGCAGAACGAGCCTTGCTTAATGCTGGAACCAAGATGCCGATTAACAGCGAAATGATTGCGATCACAACGAGCAATTCGATTAATGTGAAGGCTCTGTAGAAGTCTGTAGTCCGCAAAGCTCAGCACCCCGCATTGAAGTTGAGAATCCAGGCATTGAAATCGCCCGGCTCGCATACACCGTTACCGTTCTGATCGCATGACGCTCCGCCTGTGTTGAACGCGAGGATCCAGGCATTGAAGTCCGCCGGTGTCAGATTCCCGTCGGCGTTCACGTCTGCCAGGCACGTGGTGCCACGCGACACCGTGTCGATTGAAATCGCCTCAAGACTCATCGATGAAAGTTCCGACTCGAATGTCAAGAGAATCGGGTTCTGATAAGCCAGGCCTTCAAATCGAAACAGCGTGTCCACAAGCTGGCCGCCGAACTGGCCCCCAAGCGTGTCCCGGAACAGCTCGATGGTCTCAACCGGCGAAGTGTCGTCAACGAGAACAAGCGGGTAGTTCAACTCAGAGCCGAGCGTTCTGATCTGGACAAGAACCTCGACCGTGTCTCCGGCCTGGCCATCGACCGGGATTTCAACTTCGAATTCTGTTGTCGAACTGAACGAGTAAATGTTCAGCGTGCTCGTGATAAATGCACCATTCCCGCCGAGCTCGCAGAGAAACGCCCCCACTTCATCGACGAGTGCGGGGCTGTTCGCAACGTCAGGCGGCGAACCACACGTCTGCACGAAGTCGTCCCACTCGTAGTACGTCGTGTTGGCGTCGGTCCGCGACCAGCCGTACACATCGGGAGTCTCGAACTGGGCAACACTGGTGGCAGCGAAAAGAACGGAAGGAACCAGAAGCATGGGACGCATCGGCGGTCTCCTGCGAGGGGGGACAATATTCCTGTACAACCGGAGATTTCCGGGGGGACGAGGATAGACCGCGTCTGCAATGCAATCGAGACTCAGACTCAAACTCAACGCGAAAGCGATGAGCGAGCTTCCGGATCAATGGAAAAGTTTGTGTTTACTTATCTGAACCCCTTGCTAGAGACATATCGCCTGCCTCGCGTCATCGTCATTCGGCGTTGCTGACGCAACGAAAGACCTCTTGATCGACCAATGCGGGTCCGAATCGATCGGCTGCCGCGGGGGCACCAAAGGAATCTCGGTGCCCTCCGGAGGCAAACTGGAGGCGTTTGGTGTGTTGTGCTTGCCGTCAGCAAACCGAAGTTCTACTCCTTCCATGGATCCGGTCGTTGTCCTGTCAAACCGGAATCGCTGGCCATAGAAGAGATGCCGGCTCCATCGAGATCAGGTCCGAAGGCGATCCACTTCCATTGGCCTTTGATGCCGGGCCAACGGAACTCGATGACTGCCAAGTCAAGCACTTTCTCAATACAAAGCGAATGATTTCTAACGAAGACCGTACTCTTTGAGCTTCCTGTAGAGCGTGCGCTCGCCAATACCGAGAAGACTCGCGGCTTGCTCGCGGTTGCCGCCGGTGAGGCGAAGTGTCTCACGGATCGCGCGTTTCTCCAGCTGATCTAGGCTCGTGCCCGCGAGCGAGCCGCCCCCGGTCGGCTCCGCCTCCGAGACCTCGGCCTCGCGGATCTCCGCCGGCAGGTGGTCCAGCCCGAGTTCGACCTGCTCATCGGGCTCGGCCGGCCCGACGGCTGTCACCACCATGTTCTGCACCGAGTTGAGCAGCTGCCGCACGTTGCCCGGCCATTCGAAACCCGTCAGCCGCAGCATCGCCTGATCGGTGATCGTCGGCACCGCGCGTTCGGGCGCGATCTGCTCGGCGAACGTCTTGATCCCGTGCATCACGAGCGGCGGGATGTCCTCACGCCGCTCCCGAAGCGGCGGCAGATGAATGTGCGAGCCGTTGATGCGGAAGAACAAATCCTCTCGGAATTCGCCCGACTTGCTCGCCTCGCGCAGGTCCTTGTTCGTCGCGCTCACAAACCGCACATCGATCGGCCTGGGCTCGTTCGACCCGAGCCGAACAACCTCGGCCTGCTCGAGCACCCGCAGGAGCTTGGGCTGCATGCTCACGGGCATGTCGCCGATCTCGTCGAGAAACAGCGTGCCGCCGCTCGCATACTCGAACACACCCTCGCGATCTTTCTCTGCTCCCGTGTACGCCCCGCGCACGTGACCGAAAAGCTGGTCTTCGATGAGGCTCTCGCTTTGACCGGCGCAGTTGAACGTGACGTACCGCCCCGCGCTGCGCTTGCTGTTGCGGTGCACGGAACGCGCGATCAGCTCCTTGCCCGTCCCACTCTCACCCGTGATCAGCACCGGGATGTTCGACGCCGCCACGGTTTTCACCGTGTTCAGCACCCGCCGCATCGGCTCGCTGACGGCAATCAGGCCCTCAAACCCCGCGAGATCGAGCTCGTCTTTGAGTTCTTCGTTCTGGTGCCGCAGCAGCACGGTCTCGGCCGCACGGTTCACAAGGTTGCGAAACACCTCAAGATCGAGCGGCTTCTCGATAAAGTCGTACGCGCCCTCTTTGAACGCCGAACGTGCAGTGGGCACGTCGCCGTGCGCCGTGACCATGATCGTCTCTGCAGTCGATTGGAGCGCCGCCGCCGCCGCGAGCACGACAAGCCCCGCGTTCCCGCCATCGGCTTCAACCGGCCGATTCTCGAACGCCTCACCCGCCGAGGTCGGCATCCGCAGGTCGGTCACGATCACATCGAACACGCCGCCCTTGAGCTCATCGATCGCCGAGGCAACGCCGTTCACGATCGTGCACACATGCCCCGGCTTCCGCAGGGCGTCGGCCATCACATCGGCGTGATCCGCCTCATCCTCAACGATCAGGACTTGCGCTCTCGGGACGTCTCGTGGCATGGGCGATTCTAGTTCGCGCCGCTCTTCATGCGTTGCGTTGCGGTCCGCCGCTGCACACAGATCGCGATCGCAAGCGCATCCGCCACATCCGCGGGCTTCGGGGTCGCCGACAGCCCAAGCAGCCGCCGCACCGACGCCTGCATCTGATCCTTTTTCGCGCTGCCCGAGCCCGCGATCGACCGCTTCACCTCGGCCGGCGGCACCTCGACCAGCTCCGCGCCCGACCGCTGCGCGACCAGCAGGATCACCCCCCGCGCGTGCGCCATCGGGATGATCGTCCCCGGGTGCCGCGGGTTCGTGAACATCGACTCGATCCCGATCAGCTCGGGACGCACACGATCGATCAGTTCGGAGACATCACGCTCGAGCTCGGACAGCCTCGCCGCCAGGCTCGGCGTGTCCTTGCCCCGAACCAGCCGGATCACACCGCCCTCCACCAGGGCCGGCGAGACCAGCGAATCGAGCGCACTATCGATGCACCCGTAGCCCGTCAGCCGTGTGCCGGGATCGATGCCGAGAACCCGCATGTGTGAGTCAATCGGCCGCCGCGTGCCCGCCGGCGTAGTGCTTGGCGTAGTGAATCACCGTCCGCGCCAGAACGTCTGTCTCCAGGTTGCACCGCTCGCCCGCTTTCGCATCGCCAAGCGTCGTCGCCTCCAGCGTCGTCGGGATCAACGCCACACCGAACGTGCCCGCATTGACATCAACCTCGGCGACGGTCAAGCTCACACCATCGATCGTGATCGAGCCCTTCGGCGTGATGCACGGCATCAGCTCGCTCGGCGGCTTGATGATGATCCGCCAGTCGTCGCCCGTCTGCACGCGCTCGAACTCGCCCACGCCCTCGACGTGCCCCTGCACGATGTGCCCGCCCAGCAGCGTCGTCGGCGTGCAGCTGGTCTCAAGATTCACGCCCGACCCGACTTCGAGCCTGCCGAGCGTTGTCTTGGCCAGCGATTCGTGCACGACGTCGAACGCCATGCGGACAACGCCGTCGCCGTGCGACGCAGGCTCGGCGAGCGTGAGGCAGCAGCCAGATACGCAGATGGAATCGCCCGGATCCGGCCGCTGGTCCCACGGTGCCTCAACGACAAGCCTTGATCCCGTCGGTGCCGTTGAGATCGCGGCGATCCGGCCCTTGGCCTGAACAAGCCCGGTAAACACGCCCCGATCTCCTTCCCAGGCCGGATGCGCCGCTTGATTCCCGCGGCGGCCGGCTTGATACTGCGGTGCCGATCCGCCGACCGCATCGGCACCCTCAGAGCCTACGCCGAGCGTGCCCTCGAACGCTCGGCCTGTTGCCGGAGCGAACCGTGAAGCGACTCTCGACCCTCCTTTCCGTCGCCGTTGTCGCCGCAGCCCTGCTGCCGGCCGCCGGCTGCTCGCCCCCGCCCGGCCTGACCATCGCCCAACGCATCGACCTGCTCCCCGTCGAAAACGCCCAGTGGCGTCGGATGGGCTATCGCATCAGCTGGAAGGTCGCCCCCCCCATGGCCGCCGACGAGACGTTCGTCCGCACGACAGTCAGCGACACGCTGCTGCTGACACAGACCTCCACCGGCGAGATCACCGCGTTCTCGACGCAGACCGGCGACTCCGGACGCCAGCTCTGGAACACAAACCTGGCGAACCCGCTCACCCGCTACACCGGCATGACCGTCGACCAGGGCCGGGTCATCGTGACAAGCCAGGCCGAGGTTTTCGTCATTGATGCCGACTCCAGCGATCTTCTGGAGCGCCAGGGCCTCGACAGCCTCGTCAACACGCCGCCGCTCGTTCTGGGCGATGTCGTCGTCGTCGGCAGCAACGACGGCGAGCTCTTCGGCCACTTCCTCGGCACCGGGTTCAAGGCGTGGGGGCACCAGATCCGGGGCGCACTCGAAGCCGAGCCGGTCTTGGCCGGCGGCTCGATCGGCATCGTCAGCAGCCTGGGCCGGGTCCTCTTTGTCGATCCCATTTCGTTCCGCCAGACCGCACAGGCCGAGATCTTCAACGGCCCGGGCGCACCCCTGACCGCCGGCGACGGGCTCATGTTTGTCCCGAGCCTTGATCAGTCGCTCTACGCCTTCGATCCCCGCGAGCGTCAGCCCGTCTGGCGGTACCTCACGCCCGATGCGATCCGCGAGCCCGCTGTCTTCCACAACGGCGTCGTGTACTGCGCCTTCCGCGAGGCGGGCATGACCGCGCTCAACGCAACGACCGGCGAAGTGCTCTGGGAGAACGCGAACCTCCGCGGCCGCGTCATCGGCGTCCGCAACGGCAGGCTGCTCGTCTGGGACCGCGACCGGCTCTCCCTCATCGACCCCCAGCGCGGCGTCGAGCTCGACAGCATCATCGTGCCGAACGTCAAGTTCATCCAGCCAGACCAGTTCGAAGACGGTAACCTTTACGTCACGAGCAACGAGGGCGTCGTCGCCCGCTTCGAGCCCGCGAGCTAATCGCGTGACCACGCTTCAACGCCGCGCGCTGCTGTCGGTCAGCGACAAGACCGGCGTCGCCGACTTCGCACGTGCACTGGCCGAGTCCGGCTACGCCATCATCTCAACCGGCGGCACCGCCAAAGCTATCGCCGACGCCGGAATCGATGTCACGCCGATCGAAGACGTTACGGGCTTCCCCGAGATGCTCGACGGCCGCGTCAAGACCCTGCACCCAAAGGTCCACGGAGGTTTGCTCGGCGTCCGCGACAACGCCGAGCACACAGCCACCATGGCCGAGCACGGCATCGAGCCGATCGACATCGTCGTCATCGACCTCTACCCGTTCGAGTCCACCATCGCCCGCGAAGGCGCCACACGCGGGGAAGCAATCGAACAGATCGACATCGGCGGCCCGGCCATGATCCGCTCCGCCGCCAAGAACCACGCGAGCGTGACCGTCATCACCGACGTCGACGACTACGGCCGCGTGCTCGACGACATCAACTCGAACAACGGCATGACCTCGGTCGATCTCCGCCGAGAACTCGCCGCCAAGGCCTACGCCCGCACGTGCGCGTACGACGCCGCCATCGCCGGCTATCTCTCAGAGGGAACGGCCCTCCCCGGCCGAATCGGCATCGCGCTCACGAAACGCGAAACGCTCCGCTACGGAGAGAACCCGCACCAGGACGCCGCGGTCTACACAGACGGCGCCAACGCCGGCGGCGTGCTGGACGCGAAGCAACTCCACGGCAAGCCGCTGTCGTACAACAACATCGCCGACGCTGCCGCCGCCTGGGCCCTCGCCTGCACGCTGCGCACGATCGAGCCAGACTCGGCAGGCGCGGTCATCGTCAAGCACGCCAACCCCTGCGGTGCCGCTGTCGCGGATGACGCAAAGACCGCGATCGATGCCGCGTTCGCCGGCGATCCCGTCGCGGCATTCGGCGGCATTCTCGCGTCCAACGCGCCCATCTCAGCAGAAGCCGCTGAGCGCTTGTGTGACGAAGGCGTCTTCCTCGAAGTTGTCATCGCCCCCGCGTTCGACGTCGCAGCGATCGCCCGGCTCACCGATCGCTGGAAAAACCTCCGCCTGCTCGTCGCGACGCCCCCCACCTCGACGTCACGCCTCATCCGACTCCTGCCGGGCGGCGCACTGGTGCAAACACCCGACACGCTCGCGTCCGACACCTCGGCGTGGACGCACAAGGCCGGCCCGCAGCCCAGCGACAACGCGATGCGGGCCGCCCGAGTCATCGAAGCCGTTGCTCAAGCTCTGGCGAGCAACGCGGTGGCCATCGGCGGCCTCGACCCCGAACGCCCCGGCTGCGTCAGGCTCTTCGGCGCGGGAGCGGGCCAGATGGATCGCCTCAACGCATGCAAGATCGCGTGCGAGAAGGCCGGCGACGGTGCCAAGGGTGCGGTCTGTGTTAGCGACGCCTTCTTCCCGTTCTCGGACGGGCCGGCCGTGCTTGCGGACGCCGGCGTCTCGATGATCGTGCACCCTGGCGGCTCGAAACGCGACGACGAAACGTTCGAGTTCTGTGAAAATCGCGGCATCTCGTGCCTGATTACCGGCGTTCGCCACTTCCGCCACGAGCCCTTGCGGTAATCTCCACACAGGTGAGTTTCCGGCGACGCACCGAACCCGGTGCCTTGTGCCGGCGAACAGACCAGTGCCATCGGGCGGAGCCCGATGCGGGCTGTGGGTCCACCCACACGTCAACAGGGGTCGAGATGAGCAGGAAGCGTTCGACATCCAGCAGGAACAGCAAGCCGGAGCCCACCGAGCCGGCGATAGCCTCGCCGACCGGTGCCCAACTCGGCAGCCCGGTCGGCGCGCTCCCATACGGCATCGGGGCCGGCAACCCAATGTCAGGCCTCGACTGCAAAGTCCTCGTCCTCAACAAGCTCTACCTCGCCGTTCGTGTGGTCTCGGCCAAGCGAGCCTTCGGCCTGCTGGCGCGCGACCTGGCCGAGGTCATCCACATCGACCAGGGCCAGTACTTCAACTACGACTTCGAGTCGTGGGCTGAGGTCAGCCAGATCGCTGCCGAGGTCGAGCGGGAGCAGCACGACTGGGTCAAGACCGTCCGCATGGACATCGCCGTGCCGAGGATCATCCGGCTGTTTGGCTACGACCGGCTGCCCGAGCAGAGGGTCAAGCTCAATCGCCGCAACCTGTTCGCCCGCGACCGCAACCGGTGCCAGTACTGCGGCAACCACTTCCCCACCAGCGAGCTCTCGATCGATCACGTCAACCCGCGCTCGCAGGGCGGCGGGGACTCGTGGGAAAACCTCGTGTGCGCGTGCATCCGCTGCAACGCCAAGAAAGGCGGCCGAACGCCTGCGCAGGCCAACATGAAGCTGATCAAGCCGCCCGCGGTGCCCAAGCGCAACCCGCTGATCTCGGTCCGACTCGGCAACGACCGCTACGCGTCGTGGAAGCAGTTCCTCGACAACGCCTATTGGTCCGTCGAACTGCGGTGATCCAGGCGGCTCAGCTCGACGCGAAGCCGTCGGCTGCCTTCGCCAAATCAAAGTCCAGCTTTGTGATGCCGCCCGCGTCGTGCGTCGACACGGTCAGGGTGACCTTGTTGTACCGGATCAGGATGTCGGGGTGGTGCTGCACGCGCTCGGCGTAGTCGGCGATCTTCTGCACAAACGCCATCGAGCCGAGGAAGTCCTCGAACTGGAACGTCCGCTGGATCTCGCCGCCGACCTCAGACCACTCGGTCGCGCTGCCGAGGCCGGCCTTGATCTCGCTCTCGCTGAGCTTGTCCATCGCATCTCCGTCGACGTGTCCGCACCGGGTCTCCGCCGGTGACCCTACTCCGTCCGCAGCGCCAGTGTAGCCTTGCGGCGTGACGACGCACACGACACGCCTGGCACCGTCGCCAACAGGCGCTTTCCACCTCGGAAACGCGCGCACGTTCCTTGTCAATTGGGCGCTCGCCCGCCAGAACGGCTGGCCCGTGCTGCTCCGCATCGAGGACCTCGACACACCCCGCGTCAAGCCCGAGACCATCGAACAGACCCGCGACATCCTGGGCTGGCTCGGCATCGACTGGGATGAGGAGATGCCGCTCCAAAGCTCCGATCTGGATGCATGTTCCGACGCGATGCACATGCTCGCGGATGCGGGCCGCGTGTACCCCTGCGAACGAACGCGAAGCGATATCGACCGAGCGATGTCCGCGCCCCACGCCGACGATCGCGAATCGCGCTTGCCGATCGCGCTTCGGCCGAGCATCGGCTGCCGACCGTTCAACCAGCCCCACACAAACTGGCGTTTTGTGTGCCCGCAGCAAACGGTGACGTTCGACGACGCCTTCGCTGGACAGCAGCACATCACGCCCGCGGATGATGTTGGCGACTTTCTCCTCTGGACCCGCCGGGCCGTGCCCTCGTACCAGCTCGCGGTGGTCGTCGACGACGCTCGGCAGGGTGTTACCCAGATCGTGCGGGGCGACGATCTGATCCCCTCGACCGGCCGGCAGCTGCTGCTCCACCGGGCCCTAGGGCTGTCGCCCGAGCCGACATACACCCACCTGCCGCTGGTCCGAGGCGCCGACGGCAAACGCCTGGCCAAGCGCCACGGCGACACCCGGCTGAGCACCTACCGCGACGCCGGCGTCTCGGCCGAACGCATCATCGCCCTGATCGCACGATGGTCGGGGCTGGGCACCACCGACGCGATGTCGTCACGAGAGTTCGCCGAGGTGTTCCGCCTCGATACGATGCCGGCTGGCGACGTGACCTTCTCGCCGGAGGACGACCGATGGCTGCTCGATTGACACTCTCTGCTCTCGCCATGTTCGTGCTGGCGATCGCACTCCCCGCCTGCACGGGCGCCACGCCCGCCGCCGAGGCGGACGCCGTCCGCGTCACCGTCACCGACAACGACGGCACTAAGCACCGATTCAACCTCGAGCCCGCCCTTGACGACGCCACCCGTGTTCTCGGGCTCAGCCACCGCACCGAGATCGCCCCCGACGGCGGAATGGCGTTCTTCTTCACGACCGCTCGCCAGCAGAACTTCGTCATGCGGCACTGCCCAATCCCGATCGACATCGTCTACGTCGACGGCTCGGGCCGTGTCGTCTCGCACCACGCCATGGTGCCCGAAGAACCCCAGGGCGAGAACGAGAGCGAGGCGGCCTACAACCGCCGGCTCCGCCGATATCCGAGCCGATTCGCGGTCCCGATCGTCCTCGAATTCGACGGCGGGACCATCGAAAGCCTCGGCATCGACGAGGGCGATGTCATCGAGATCGACGATCTCAAGGGCTGGAGAGCCCGCGCACGCTGAACCGGGCCCGGCCGCCGACCGATACCGCCAGAGGGCGACGCGCGAGCGCGTCCGAGAACTCGGCACCAAACGGCGGGCGGGCGAATGACGGCACAGACTCTTATCGCGTTTGCCCAGACCGACAACGCCGCGTGGCTTCAGACCATGCTGGAAGCGGTCCTTGCCGCGTGGCCCGATGCACAGACGCACCCCCGCATCGAAGTCCGCGACGCCGCCCTGCCGGACGACGAGCGCACAGACGCGCACGTCCTGATCATGGACGGCCGATCGCTTGGCTCCCGCGAGCTGCTCAAAGCGCTCGACCAGCTTCAGGCCGAAGACGCGGCGGGCGTCGTGCTCGTGCGTGACGACGACCCCGCGATCGGCCAATCGCTCGGCAGCGTCATCGTCCGCGGCGAAGGCACACCTCCCGATACGCTCGCATCGATGCTCCACGCCATCGCCGCCTGCGACGGTGCGGCTCGCGAGCTGCGTCAAGAGCTCCAGATCGCAGAGCGATCCTCCGGCGGTGTCCGCGAAGAGATGTCCCGAATCAGCCAGGAGCTCAGCCTCGCCAGCCGGATCCAGCAGGAACTCGTTCCGAAGCATCTCCCGGAAGTGAGCGGCATGGACTTCGGCGTGCTCTACCGCCCGGCCGGCTACGTCAGCGGCGACATTTACAACGTCGCCAAGCTCGACGATCGTCGGACGGGGTTCTTCATTGCAGACGCGGTCGGTCATGGGGTGCCCGCGGCGCTGCTCACCATGATCATCTCGCGTTCGCTGCCGATGCAGCGCGGAACGGGCGAGACGATCTCTCCGACCGAAGCGCTCGGCACGCTGAACGACGAGCTGTGCAACGTCAGCGACGGCACTCCACGCTTCGCAACGGCGGTGTACGGCATCGTCGATGCAGCGACCGGCCTCGTGCAGATCGCGAACGCCGGGCACCCGCAGCCCATGCGCATCACGCCCGAGCGTGTCGCCAAGGTTGAGGCCGGCGGACCCCTGCTGGGCGTGTTCCGGGAGGCCGAGTTCCAAGAAGAGACCTTCACGCTCGAGCCCGGCGAGACGTTGCTCCTTTACTCCGATGGATTTGAGACCGCATTCCCTGATGCCGACGCCATGCTCCGCGGCAAGGGCGTCTTGCCGACGAACCGCTACGTCGAGCTGCTGCTCAGCATCGGCCGAAAGTCACGCAAGAAGGGCGACACGGTCGTCGAGGCGCTCTCGACGCTCGAACGAAGGCTCGACGAGGCCCAGGGCTCGCTGCACCAGGTCGATGACGTCACCGCCCTCGCACTCGAACGCGCCGCGGCCTAGCTCGTTGGCCTAGTCGTCGGTCCGGTCCGCTCCCGCCGACGAAGCACCTTGTCCATCTCGATCTCGCCGTCGCGCAGCCGGACGATCCGCTCGCAGCGGTTGGATACCTCATCGTCGTGCGTGACCATGATGATCGTCAGCCCCTCGGCGTGCAGCTTCTCGAACGTCTGCAGGATCGCCTCGCCTGTTGACGAGTCGAGGTTGCCCGTCGGCTCGTCCGCGAGCAGCACGACCGGCTCGCCGACGAGCGCCCGGGCGATCGCAACACGCTGCTGCTGACCTCCCGAGAGCTCACGAGGCCTGTGCCCGAGCCGATCGCCCAGGCCGACCAAGTCCAGAGACGCCTGAGCACGCTCGATCCGTTCCTTCTTCGGCGTCCCCCGGTAGAACAGCGGCACGCTGACGTTCTCTTCGACGGTCAGCTGCGGGATCAGGTTGAACGCCTGAAAGACGAACCCGATCGTGCGGCCGCGAAACGCCGAGAGCGTCTCGTCGTCCATCGTCGTGATGTCCTCGCCGTCGAGCAGGTACCGCCCGCCCGTCGGCTGGTCGAGGCAGCCTAGGATGTTCATGATCGTCGACTTGCCCGAGCCCGACGCGCCCATGATCGCGACGTAGTCGCCCGAGAAGATGTTGAGATCGACGCTGCGGAGCGCCTCGACCATCACCGAGCCGTCGGGCTTGTAGTACGTCTTTCGTACCTGCTCGAGCGCCACGACGGCCTTCACCGATTCCTTCTGCGTCGCACTCACATCAGCATCAACAGTCGTCATCACGCGATCGTACCGACGCGGACGCGACCGGTGGCGTGGCGAATCATGCCTGAGGAATCAGGCCCCGTTCGGCTCGGGCGAGCTGTCGATCTGGATCGATGCGAGCGCCGTCATCGGGTCGGGCGACACGTCGAACAGCTTGTCGAGCCCCGTGACCATCATCACCGACCAGACCCGATCATCGACCGAGCACAGCCGCAGCGCACGACCGGCCTCGGTCAGCAGCTTCCGCAGCCGGATCAATTGAGCGAGGTTGCTCGACTTGATGTAGCCGACCAGGCTCATGTTGAGCACCACGTGCGGCACGGAGCGGGTCTCCGACTCTGCGACGCGATCGATAATCGCCGTGAGCTCGTCGGTGAGCTGCGGATCGTCGGTCAAGTCAACCACAACAATGTCATCGGACCAATCGGTAAGCATTGTTCCAACAGCATACAGCACCGGCGGCGGCCGTGTTCGCGCCGAGCACCCGATCTCCTCAGATCGTCTGATCAGGATGTAGGATCGGCGTCTGACGCTGTCCCGGACTCGTCACCCGGCTCGTCCCGCTCGACCACACGGGCCACCGCGACGACCTGATCGCCCGAGTTCAACCCTACGACCCGCACCCCCTGCGTGCCCCGGCTGTAGCTCGAAATCGAGGCGGCCGGCATGCGAACCAGCTGACCATTCCGCGAGATGACAACGACATCGTCGTCGTCACCCACAAGCGTGGCGGCGGCGGACCGGCCGTTGCGGGCCGTCGTCTTGATATCCGCCCGGCCCTTGCCGCCCCGGCTCTGGCTCCGCGGGGGCCCCTCTTCAGGGTGGACGCGGTAGTCGTTCACATCGGTCCGCTTGCCGTAGCCGTTCTCGGTCACCGTGAGCAGGGTGAGCCCCACCTGCTCTGGCTCGCGCTCGTGGCTGTCCTGATCGCCCTCGGACTCGGCCATCGGGATCGCGACCGCCGCAACGAGATGGTCGTCGTCCTTGAGGTTGATGCCCTTCACGCCCGACGCCGCCCGGCCCTGCTGGTTGGCGTCGTCCTCGGGGAAGCGGATCGCCATGCCGCCGGCGGTCACGAGCAGCATGTCGTCGTGGCCGGTCGTCAGCTGCACGTTCAAGAGCTCGTCGCCCTCGCGCAGATTCACCGCGATCAGGCCCGAGCGGTTGACGTTCTTGTACGCCTTCAGCGGCGTCCGCTTGACCAAGCCATTCTTCGACACGAACGTCAGGTACCGGCTTTCGGCCTCGAAGTCGTCGACCGTCAGGTACTTCCTCGCACGCTCGCCCTCGCGCAGCTGCACGAGGTTCACCATCGCCCGGCCCTTGCTCGTCCGCGACATCTCGGGCAGCTCGTACACTTTGAGCTTGAACACCCGCCCCTGATCGGTAAACACCAGCAGGTTCGCGTGCGTGCTCGCGACGAACAAGTGCTCGATGAAGTCGTCGTCCTTCGAGTCGGACGCGCGGATGCCCTTGCCGCCGCGGGCCTGAGCGCGGTACGTATCGAGGGGCACGCGCTTGGCGTACGCCTGGTGGCTGATCGTCACCGCGACCTCGTGCTCCTTGATAAGCGATTCGAGGTCGATGTCGCCGGCCGCGTCCTGGATGTCGGTCTTCCGCTCGGCGCTGTACCGCTCCTTCATCTCCGCGCAGTCCTCGCGGATGATGTCGAGGACGCGCTCGTGCTCGGCCAGGATTAGCTCGTAGCCCTCGATCTCTTCGACGAGAGCCGTGTAGTCGTTCACGAGCTTCTCGATCTCAAGCCCGGTGAGCTGGATGAGCTGCATCTGGCCGATGGTCTCGGCCTGGATCCGGCTCAGCAGCACACCGCCGCGGTCGTCCGCCGCGCGAACCGCGTCCATCAGACGCTTCGGGATCTTCGGCGCAAACGGGTGATCCGCGGGGATCTGGAAGCGACGCTCGATCAGCTTCTGGATCGCTTCCTCCCGCGTCCGGCTCGAACGGATCAGCTTGATGACCTCGTCCAGATCGCAGACCGCGAAGATCTTGCTCTCGAGCTTGTGGGCCGACTTCTTGGCCTCGCGCAGCAGGTGGGCGGTCCGCCGACGGATCACGTCAACGCGGTGATCAACGTACAGATGCAGCAGCTCGAGCAGCGTGAGCGTGCGCGGGCGACGACCGACCAGCGCGATGTGGATCATGCTGAACGTCTGCTGCAGCGGCGTGAACTGGTAGAGCTGGTTCTCGACAACGGCCGGATCGCCAGACTTCTTCAGCTCGATCACGATCCGTGTCTGCGCGTTCCGGCCGGACTCGTTGCGGACGTCGCTGATGTCCTTGATCCGCTCGTCCTTGATCGCGTCGACGATCTTCTCGACGAGCGTCGTCTGCATGAGCGAGTAGGGAATCTGATCGATGACCAGCTGCTGCCGGCCGCCGGACTCCTCGGTGTGGCACACGCCGCGAACGGTCACGCGGCCTCGCCCGGTCTCGTAGGCCTCCATGATGCCGCGTCGACCCAGGATCACGCCGCCCGTGGGAAAGTCGGGGCCCTTGACGCCGAGCCGCGTCACGTTGCCCGCTTCGTCGACCTCGTCGGTCATGATGTCGGCGAGCGAGATCTCGGGGTTGTCGATCACGCGGGTGATCGCGTCGAAGATCTCGGTCGGGTTGTGCGGCGGCAGGCTCGTCGCCATGCCGACGGCGATGCCCATGCCGCCATTGATCAGCAGGTTCGGGAACTTGCCCGGCAGGACGCTCGGCTCCATCAGCCGGTCGTCGTAGTTGGGCTGGTAGTCGACGGTGTCGAGCTTGATGTCGGCGAGCAGGTCCATCGCCGCGGTGTGCATGCGGGCCTCGGTGTACCGCTCGGCCGCCGGCGGGTCGCCCTCGATCGAGCCGAAGTTGCCCTGCGGGTCGACCAGCGGCACGCGCATCTTCCACGTCTGCGCAAGACCCACGAGCGTCGGATAAATGACTTGGTTGCCGTGCGGGTGGTAGTTGCCCGACGTATCACCGGTGATCTTCGCGCACTTGATGTGCTTGCGACCGGGCCGCAGGTTCAGGTCGTTCATCGCGACCAAGATGCGCCGCTGCGAGGGCTTGAGCCCGTCGCGGACGTCGGGCAGCGCCCGGTCCATGATCGTGCTCATGGCGTAGGTCAGGTAGCTGTCGCGCAGCTCCGACTCGATCTCGAGATCGCGGACGCGCTCGTCGGTCTGCACCGGCTCGTCGCCCGCCGGCTGCTCGTTCGATGCGTTCGGATCGTCGTGATCGGCCATGTGGTGCGGGGCTCCGTTCGAAGCGGTTTCTGGCCCAGCTTCAGGCCCGAATCTGGGCCTAAAAGAGCTTCTTAGATTCTAGGCGAGAGCCCGGCTGGAGTCGCCCGGAAGCGGGCTTCGCTCAGGGCTGCTTCGCCGCCTCGAGAGCATCCTTCTCGGCCTGCCGCAGGGCCAGTCTGTCGATCGATTCGAGGGTCTCGACGACCACCAGCAGCGTCATCGCCGTCGCATCGATCGGCATCCGCTGATCCCACGTCGCCGCACGCACGCCTCCCACCGCCTCGGCCGGCTCACGGTACATGAAGCCCTCGACCTCGCTCGCCGTCAGCTGCCGGAGAAACCGGATGCTGTGCAGCACGTTGACGAGCTCCGCATCGACCTCGCCCGGCTCGGTCAGCCGCTCGTCGCCGAGCATCGTTGCGAGGAACGCGATGGGCCGAGCGGTCTGCCACGTGGGCAGCGGCACCGTGCCCGAGGTGAACACGACGCCGCCGACCAGATCGAGGTTGTCCGCGCCGGCGTCCGACGACGTGAGCTGAAAGCCGGTGACGATGTCGCGCATCTGACGGAGCGCAATCGCAGATGGGATATCTCCGCCGCCCGCGAGTTCGATCTCGGCCCAGCCGAGCCAGGGCATCACGCCGACGAGCTGCGATGCGTTGTCGACCCGGCGGAGGTTCGCCACCGCTTCGCGGGCGGCTGCGTTTTCGCCGACTCTGGCGAGCGCGTAGGCGTTGATCGCTCGCGCGACACGCGGGGCACTGTCTGGGATGTTCGTAGCGAATCGGGGCTCAAGGTCGAGTTCATGTCGTGCGAGGTCGACGAGCGCGCCGGCGATCGGATCAACTGGCGCGAATGCCTCGATCTGCTCCCGCACGCTTGCGGCGGCAGCTTCGTCGAGACGATCGAACGCCCGCGACAGCGCGAACGCGCGCAGCGCCGCGGTCGCCTCGGTCGGCGCTTCAAGAACCGTCGCGTTGGTCGGCATGAATGTCCCGACGCCGTCCTGCCGAGCGAGCCACGCCGCGAGCTCATCCGCGAACTGCTCAAGCGCGACGCGTGACGCGACGTCACGAAGCTCGACCAGTCGGCCACCGCGGTACAGCACGCGAGGCGGCTCGTCGGGTCTCACCTGCGCGACCGCGGTCGTCCGCAGCCGAAAGAAGCTCGCGCCCGCGTCGGCGACAAGCTCGCCCGGCTGCCGGCCGCCCATCATCGCGTCGCCCGTGAGCTCCGATACCAGCCGCGATGCAGCACGGCCGGCCTGCTGACCCGTGAACAGCATCTCAAGCGGGAACACCGCGTCCGCTTGCCGACCGAGTCCCACGGCGACGGCTTCCATGCCCGGCGAGATCGCGGCCGAGATCTCGGTGTACGTCGCCTCCTCGATCGGCACCGGAGCGCCGGCCAGTTCGAGCGCGATCGTCAGCGACGCTGCTTCCAGCATGGCCCGCTCGGCGGCGTCGAGGTCGTTCACCGGCGCGAGGTCATCGCGGGCCTCGTCGATCGCCAGCCGCGTCGCGTCGGGCAGCGTGCGCGGGCCCAGCCCGATCGCTACGCCCCGGCCCACGACCCGGCCTCGCAGCCGCAGCGTCACGCTCGCGCCGCCTACGTCCGGGCCGACCGCGTCGTCGGGCACCTCGAGTGATCGGACCCACGGCTCGATCAGCCGGAACGCATCCGTGGTGTCCACGGCACTCGGCGGAGTCGGCGACGGGGCCTGGCCGGCCGCCGGAAGTCCGAATACCACACAACACGACACAAACACGCAACACAGCACGGCGTTGATGTGGTACAACTGTGCAAGGGCATGTGTCGCCCGCCGGCAACACGCCGGCACAACCGACACCGCACGGCGGCGGCATCGGTCATCGCGAGGGAGCGCAGCACGGGGGTCGACTGCCGGAAGTTGTTCCTGGCACGGCGGTTGCACGTCCTTCTGGCAACTCAAGACGAGGTTTTCCATGCGGCAGCTCCCACTCACCCCACACCAGCAGCGACTCTTGGCTCTCGTGGTTCTCTGCTTCCTCGCCCTGTGCTAGGGACACGCTCCGTGCTCGACGCACGACCACCGGCCTGTCGGCATTGAAGGCCCGATAGCCAGCCGAGGACAAAAACGAAACCGGCCCCGGTCCGAAGACCGAGGCCGGTGAGTGTTTCCGGGTTGTCAGCGACTCAGAACGAGATCTTGTCGGTGCCCATGGCGCCGTGATCGTCCATGCCGCCGCGGGTCGGACCGAAGTCCTGCGTGCCGAACTCGGCACCGCCCGACGTGTCCGACGTGTCGCCCCACTGGGCCCGCTTGAGGCTCAGGCCGATCTTGCGATCGGAGGAGTCGACGCGAAGGATCTTGACGTCCACCTCGTCGCCCGCCTTGACGACATCCTGGGGGTTCTCGACCTTGTGGTCGGCCAGCTCCGAGATGTGCAGCAGCCCCTCGAGGTCGTCCTCGAGCTCGACGAAGACGCCGAAGTTGGTGATCTTCGTGACCTCGCCGCGGACGACCATGCCCGGCTTGTAGTGCTCGGGGATGAGGTGCAGCCACGGGTCCTCGGTCAGCTGCTTCACGCCCAGGCTGATCCGCTGCTTCTCCTGGTCGACCTCAAGGACAACGCACTTGACGTTGTCGCCCTTGTTGACGGCCTCGTTGGGGTGCGTGACCTTCTTGGTCCATGACATGTCCGAGACGTGGAGCAGACCGTCGATGCCGGGCTCGATCTCGATGAACGCGCCGTAGTTGGCCAGGTTCCGCACCTCGCCCTCGATGATCGTGCCGGGCGGGTACTTCTCGGCGACGAGCTCCCAGGGATTCACCTCGGTCTGCTTCATGCCGAGGCTGATCTCCTGCTTGTTCTTGTCGATGTCGAGGACAACGACGTCGACCTCCTGCCCCTGCTCGATGAGCTCGGACGGGTGGTTGACCCGGCGGGTCCATGACATCTCGGAGATGTGCACGAGTCCCTCGATGCCGTCCTCGAGCTTGATGAACGCGCCGTAGGACATGATGGAGACGACCTCGCCGCGGATGCGTGCGCCCACGGGGTACTTCGCCTCGATCTCCTCCCAGGGGCTGATCTCCTTCTGCTTCAGGCCCAGGGCGATCTTTTCCTTCTCATAGTCGATGTTGAGGATCTTGACCTCGATGCGCTCATCGACGCTGACGAGCTCGCTCGGGTGGTTGACCCGGCTCCACGACATGTCGGTGATGTGTAGGAGGCCGTCGATGCCGCCCAGGTCGACGAACGCGCCGAAGTCGGCGATGTTCTTGACCTGGCCCTCGACGATGTCGCCCACGTTGATCTTGTCGAGCAGGCGCTTCTTCGCCTCGTGCCGCTCGGCTTCGACCAGCTTGCGCCGGCTGATGACGATGTTGCGGCGCTCAGTATCGATCTTCAGGATCTGCGCACGGATCTTGCGGCCGATGTACTCGCCCACGTCGCCCGGCCGGCGGATGTCGACCTGCGAGGCGGGCAGGAAGACCGGCACGCCGATGTCGACGAGCAGGCCGCCCTTGATCTTCCGCATCACCGTGCCTTCGACCTCGTCGCCCTCGTTGGTCTGGTCGGTGATCTTCTGCCAGGCGATCTGGCGGTCGGCCTTGCGCTTGGAGAGCTGGATCAGGCCGCTCTCGCCCTCGAGCGATTCGAGCAGCACGTTAATCGTGTCGCCGACGCGGACTTCCTCGTCGCCGAACTCTTCCTTGTTGATCAGGCCCTCACTCTTGAGCCCGACCTCGACGACCACATCGTCGCCCGCCATCCCAATGATCTTGCCCTGGATCAGCTTGCCGGCCTGGAGGTCCTCGAGCTGGTCTTCGAGAATCGAGTCCATGCCGTCATCAAACATGCCGCCCAGAAGCTCGGCGGTGTCGGCGTCGCTCACCTGCAGCGAGGCGATAAGGGTCTCATCAACCATGAATTGTGGTGTTCCTTTCTCGAGTCGGTCGCTGGTTGATGCGTGCCCGCTGCCGTGGTTCCCATCGCTGGGTGCGAGCGTGCGATCGATTCGTACAACCCGCGGCGTTCGGATCGCGCGGGCGGCCCCCAGGGGGCGGTTTGATGCCTGATTTGTTCTACCGTTGGGCAAGGTCCACCGAGCCCGAACGCCCCGGCGCACGGCTGCCGGGCCTCAACAATAGCGTTGCTATCGGCAAAAGCCGAGCGAAATCGGCCAGGAACATCGGGGTTTGTGCGAGCGATGTTCTGCGAGGTGAACGAGGCACTGAGCAGGTGGGACCGCGCAACGAACTCGATGACATCTCGGGCCGTACACGGAACTTGTATACACCTGCATACGATCCGGTTGCCTTCTGACCGCAGCCTACCGTACGGTACTGATTGCAAAGATCGATCTCCGCGACCGATCTGCCGATAGCTTGAGATGGTGCCGAGGGGCTCAGCACCCGCTCAGAAACCGACTTTGGCCCCGACCTGGCTGAACGCAAGCCAGCGGCAGCGGAGCACCCTTGCCATGACGACCACCGTGACGGATGTGCAGACGGCGGACGCCGACGGATCCACGATCTCCTGGGATCCGATCTTCGACGAGGTCGGCCTGCCCAAGGACTCATCGAACATCTATACCCAGACCGTCGCGGCGATGCTGCACGCGGCCGACATCATCAACCTCCGCCACCGCTGCCGGATCATCCTCGCACAGCCCAAGAACGAGATCATGGTGCACTTCCCAGTCCGCATGGACGACGGGCACCACCAGCTCTTCAAGGGCTACCGCGTCCAGCACAACAACGCGATCGGCCCCTACAAGGGCGGCCTGCGCTTCCACCCCGACGTCCACCTCGACGACGTCAAGAGCCTCGCGTTCCTGATGAGCATGAAGTGCTCGCTCGTCCGCGTGCCCTTCGGCGGCGGCAAGGGCGGCGTCAAGTGCGACCCCCGCCAGCTCAGCGCGGGTGAGCTCGAACGCGTTGCCCGTCGCTTCACCGCGGCCATCGCCAACGACATCGGGCCCGACTACGACATCCCCGCGCCGGACATGGGCACCAACGCCCAGGTCATGGCCTGGATCGCTGATACCTACATGCAGATCGGCGGCCGGCACGAGCGGGACCCGGGTGCCGTCGTCACCGGCAAACCTATCGCCATCGGCGGCTCGCTGGGCCGCGAGAAGGCCACGGGCCAGGGCGTCGTCGACGTCCTCCGCGAGATGCTGCCCGACCTGGACATCCCGATCGACGACATGCGCGTCTCGATCCTGGGCTTCGGCAACGTGGGCTCGTGGGCGGGCAAGATCCTCTACGACATGGGCGCGAACATCGTGAGCGTCATGGACCACACCGGCGCGATCCGCAACGACGAGGGGCTCGACGCCCACGCGCTCGCCGACCACTGCGCCGAGCACGGCGGCGTCGCCGGCTTCGAGAAGCGGGCCGCCACGACCGGCACCGGCAAGCACTCGGGCCAGGGCGGCACGGTCATCTCCGAGGACGAGTTCTGGACCACGCCCAGCGACGTCTTCATCCCCGCCGCCCTCGAGGGCATGGTGAACGAGGAGCGGGCCAAGCAGCTGCACACGCGCGTCGTCGCCGAGGCCGCCAACGCCCCCACTACGCCCGAGGGCGAGAAGGTCCTGCACCAGCGCGGCATCGAGATCATCCCCGACATGCTCTGCAACGCCGGCGGCGTGACCGTCTCCTACTTCGAGTGGGTCCAGAACCGCTCCAACGTCACCTGGGACGTCGAGCAGGTCGACCGCGAGCTCAACCGCATCATGTGCATGGCCGCCCGGCGCACGATCGTTGCCCGGCAGAAGTACGAGACCGACATGCGGACCGCGGCCTACGTCGCGAGCCTCGAGCATCTCGGGGATGTGTACGCGAATCGTGGGATCTGGCCGTAACTACGAAGTTCCCGGTGCTGCACCGATCCTAAAACTCTAGGTGACTACATACAGCATCAGAACAAAAGACAAGTCGTTTTGCACTTCCTGTCTGGAACGACTTTCGGCGATCAGAAAGGGCAACGGCTTTGAAGGGACAGCGATGCTGTTCCCGATGCTCATATCGCTGGCCGGCACGGTTGTCCCAAGGCCATCACATCTGAAGGTGTTTCAGGCGGCCGTCGAGGTCTGCGACCTGAATACCTGTGACGCCGACTCATTCGCTGCCGTTCTGAACTCGAATCCAGCTAGCAACCCGCAAGAGCAGTGGATCGTTGATGTATTGTGCTCCTGTGCTCCAACGACACCTTCGTTCAGCATTTCGCTGGTAGATAGCACTTTGGTGCTGTTGAACGACGCCGATCTTGTTCAAAAACACGAAAGCGCGATTTCCGACTACACGAGTGACTGGGGGGCACGTCTTAAACTACCGCGGCCTTGTGGCTGGAGCGTATTGCAATCGGTAGTGTCCGGATCGCAATGTCTTGCCGCTCTCAACGACAACTCAGAATCTATTTCAGCGGCCGTCGGCATCCTGACTTGGGCGAGGCATGGCAGAAGTACATCAATGACGTTTGGATCTGATCCCCCCCTCCCATCAATACAACTCGATGATTTCGCGACATGCAGACCTCTTGGTAGCAGCAGCTGCGAACTTTCAGCAGCTGACGTCCTGTTCTTCGAGCGCACTGTCCAGATTTCAGCTCTCGGCTGGGACAACCGCGATGCTGCTCATGAATTGACACCATCACATGCGAAGAGGATCGAAGATGTTTGCCAATTTCTGACGGACACGTCAATTGACAAACGACTACGACTAGCTGCACAACGAGCATTTGCTTTGTATGACGAGGTTCGCGCTACGCGCTTTCGCAGAAAGCGATTGCTGCACTGGTGGCAGATTCTTGAAACCGTTTCTGCCTGCATCTCGCCAAGTGGCGACACATCCAAAGTCGCAGCGATTTGCGCCGCCGTGATTGCGCCGACGGCTGACTTTGACGTAGCCAGTCGATTCCTTGTCGAGGTGGCTCGACACCGTAATGACATTGTACACCGAGGCATTGACACCAAAATTGACGCAGCTAGTCAGATAGACGAGTCGCTTCAGCGATTTGTATCCACCATGATGCACAATTTTTTGGTTTTGGGTAGAAAGCTAGGGAGCATTCAAGCATTTGAAGAGTTCGTTCGACATCGCGCTGCGTCATCGCACAAACGAAATTCGATTCGAACTGCTCTTCACTTCATCGAGAACGAGCTCCATTAGGCAAGTTCACGGATACTCCTGCCGCGTCGGCCGGATCATGATGTCGTTCACGTGCACCGCCGGCGGCTGGCTCGCGGCGAACACGATCGAGCGGCTGATGTCCTCGGCTCGCAGCACCGGGCCCACGCGGTCCATGAACGCGCCGAAGCCCTCCATCTCGTAGCCGGCCGACTCCTGGAACTCCGTCCGCACCACGCCGGGCTCGACGAGCGTCACGCGGATGCCCTTGCCAGCGAGCTCCCGCCGGAGCGCCTCGGCGAGCGAGTTCACGGCGAACTTGCTCGAGCCGTACATCGAGCTGAACGGGCTGATGTGCCGGCCGACCGTTGAGCCCAGCACAACGATGTCGCGTGATGGCGCGCCCGACTCGACGGTTTCTTTCCATTTCGCCTCGAAGGCGTCCGTGCCGGCCTCTGGCCAGGCCTTGACCATGCGGTGGGCGGCCGCCCGCATCAGCCGGCTCGCGCCGAGCACGTTGATCCGCAGCATCTCTTCCCACTCGTCGGTGTTGGAGTCGTAGACGCTGCCGCGCAGGCCCCGGCCCGCGTTGACGACGACAAGATCAGCATCGGCACCGAACCGCTTGGCCGGCGCATCGAGCAGCTCGACAATCACCCCCTCGTCCGCCGCGTCGCCCGCGACGCATGCGACGTTTGACTCGCCCAGCTCGCGAGCCAGCTCTTGCAGCTTCGCCTCGCGTCGGGCGTTGATGACGACCTTCGCGCCCTCACGCACGCAGTCGCGCGCGAGCGCTTCGCCGATGCCCGCCGACGCCCCAGTGATAATCGCGATCCGTCCGTCAAGCGTGCCCATGGCTCGTCCTCCTGCGGCGATGGTACGGCGACCTATCCTCGACGCATGTTCGGATCGCACCTGTCAGTCGCCGGCGGCATGCACAACGCGGTCGATGCGGCCGTCGAACTCAAGCTCGACTGCGTGCAGGTCTTCACCAAGAACCAGCAGCAGTGGAAGGTCAAGCCGCTCGCGGACGATGCGATCGCCGCGTGGCGCGAGTCGCTCGAACGCGCCGGCTGGTGGACCGACGACCCGCTCTCGCCACCTCACCGCGTCGTCAGCCACGCGAGCTATCTCATCAACCTCGCGAGCCCGGACGACGAGCTGTGGAAGAAATCCATCGACCTCATGCAGATCGAGATCGAGCGGTGTCACGAGCTGTCGATCCCGCTGCTCGTGCACCATCCCGGCGCGTTTACGACGAGCGATCGGCCATCGGGCTTGAAGCGGATCGCCAAGGCGTACAAGCAGCTGTTTAAACGGACCAAGGGCGCGCGGGTCATCAGCCTGCTCGAGGACACAGTCGGCTCGGGCTCGAATCTGGGCCGGGAGTTCGATGAGCTCGGCGAGCTGCGTTCGATGATCATCGAGCAGACGGGCGAACCGGGCCGCGTCGGGTTCTGCATCGATACATGCCACGCGCACGCGGGCGGCTATGACCTGTCGAGCCGCAGTTCCGGCGAGGAGGCCCTCGACCATCTCGACGCGACTTGCGGCATGGCCAACGTCAAGGCACTGCACCTCAACGACTCGCTCAAGGCGGTCGGCAGCCGCAAGGACCGCCACGCGCACATCGGCGAGGGGACGCTGTGCCGAAAGGCCGGGGCGGAGGACGGTTCGAAGGTGCCGCTGGTGCGATCGGGCTTCGCAGCGGTGGTGAATCGACGCGAATTCCGCGCGATCCCCAAGATCATGGAGACCCCGAAGGAAGACAACGACCGCGGCGTGCCGATGGATACCATCAATGCCCGGCGGCTGCGCCGGCTGGTGGAGGCCGACTGACCGTGGCGACGACCCAAACGAAGACAGTACGAATGCTGCTCGCCGCGTCGCTATTGGGTGCGCCATTGCTCACCGGCTGCGGCGGTGGCGGCGACGACGGCCCCTCGCGCAGCCGCGACCGCGTCGACCTCGAATCCGTGCTCGCCGCCGACGACGCCACGCAGCGGGCCAAGCTGCTGCTGGCTTCTGGCCGGCTGCGCGAGGCGCTCAGCGAGTTCGAGCGGGCGATCGACCTGAACCCGATGGCGATCGACGCGCACATCGGCATCGGCGACATCTACAAGGGCGAGGGCGACCTGCCGCGCGCCGAGACCGCGTACCGCCGGGCCGCGAATCTTGGCCCGAGCAGCTTCCAGGCGCAGTACGCGCACGCGCTCGTGCTCCAGATCATGGAGCGCTACGCCGAGGCCGTGCGGGCGTATCAGCGGGCGCTGCAGATCAACCCGCGGGACTTCAAGGCCAACATGAACATTGGCCTCGCGTTCGTGCAGCTCGGCCGACCCGAGCAGGGCCTGCCCTACGCCGAGCGCGCCACCCGGCTCAACCCCGACTCGGGCCCCGCGCACCACAACCTCGGCGTCTGCTACGCGTCGGTCGGCCGTCACGCCGAGGCGATCGAGAGCTACCGGCGGGCGAGTGAGGACCTGGGCCTTGTGCCGCAGCTGCTGCTTGCGATCGCGGACAGCCAGGCCGCGCTCGAAGACCACCGCGCGGCCGCCGGCACGCTCCAGCGGCTGATCAACGTCGAGCCCAGCGCCGATGCGTGGCGGCGGCTCGGCGCAGCGCACTTCCGCGTCCGCGAATACTCCGACTCGCTCCGCGCATTCAACACGGCCCTCGACTTCGACCCGACGCACTACCCGGCGCTCAATGGCGTCGCGGTGTGCCGGCTCAACGACTACCTCTGGTCGGACAAGACCGACCTGAACGCGCTCGAGGCCGCGGTCGATGCGATGCGCAAGAGCCTGCGGATCAAGCGCGATCAGCCGCGGATCGTTGAGTTGCTGACCCGCTTCGGCTGACGCTTGTCCATCTCTGGCATGGGCGTACGATCGCTAATGCCAGACCCAAGCCTGCTCGCAACGTTCCCGACCCCCGCCGACTCGCCGTTCGTCGTCGAGCACGTGCAGGAAGAGTTCACCAGCGTCTGCCCCGAGACGGGCCACCCCGACTTCGGCGAGGTGACCGTGCTCTTCGAGCCCACGCCCAAGTCCGCCGGCGGCGTGTGCGTCGAACTCAAGAGCCTGAAGCTCTATCTGCAGAGCTTCCGCAACGAGGGCATCTACTACGAGGCGGTGACCAACCGCATCCGCGACGACCTGGCCGAGTGCATGAAGCCGGGGTGGCTCTTGATCGTGACCGACTGGAAGGGCCGGGGCGGCATCCGCTCGACCATCCGCGCGACGCACGGCGACGTGCCGATCGAGTGGATGCGGTAGTTGCCTGTCTGGAAGCGGATTCTGGTGGGTGTCACGATCTGTGCTGTGATGTTGATCGTGGGAACGTTGACCTGTATCCCTGCAGTCAACTACTTCGGTCCAGCTTTCTTCTATCCATCCTCAACAACGCGTCTTCGGATGCACCAGTTCGCCGAGGTGGTGTGGTCGCATCGCGAGACCATTGATGAGACATGGACGGTCGAACAGGTTGAAGCTCTTGCTGAAGACGCTCCATTCGGCACGATCTGCGACATCAAGCTCGTGTGGCTCGATCCCGGCGATGATGTGCTCCGAGGCGTGTTCACAACCCGTATGGACTGCATTGCAGACTACCGAGATGCACTCTTTGGAGAGGTGTTTGTGATCCGCCGGGATGAGAACGGCAACCTCGTGGGCTGGCGATGGGACCTTGACTCGTACGCCGATGATCCCATCGCAGAAATCGAGTGGGAACCAACTGACAAGAACTGGCCAATGTGGTATCCACTCCACGACATCCCTTCTCCGTGACGGGCGTTGTTGGCTTAGACTCCTCAATGAGCAGCATGACCACCGACCGTCGATACATCAACGAGCTCAAGCCCAACGAGCGGGTCGAGGGCGCGTTCGCCATCGCCAACGCTCAGCTCGGCAAGACCCGGCAGGACAAGCCGTATCTCCGCTGCCTGATCAGCGACAAGACCGGCGAGCTGCCGGGCCGGATGTGGTCGATCGATGAGGCGACGTTCCGCCGGCTGCCCACCGAGGGCTTCGTCTGGGTCGAGGCCGAGACGCAGCCGTACCAGGGCGAGCTCCAGCTGATCATCCACTCGATCGACCCGGTCGATCCTTCGCCCGAGCAGATGACCGACCTGCTGCCGTCGACCGAGAACGATATCGGCGCGATGTTCGACGAGGTCGTCGAGATCCTCGGTCGGCTCAAGCACCCGGCGATGAAGGCACTCGCCGAGACGTACCTCGCCGATGACTTCCTGATGCAGCAGTTCCGCCAAGCGCCGGCCGCCAAGAGCATGCACCATGCGTACCTCGGCGGCCTGCTCGAGCACACCGTGAACCTGATGCGTCTCGCTGAGCGGGTGTGCCCGCTGTACCCGCGGATCAATCAGGACCTCGTCGTGTTCGGCCTGTTCATCCACGACCTCGGCAAGACCCGCGAGCTGATCTACGACCGCACGTTCGGCTACAGCGATCATGGCGAGCTGGTCGGCCACATCGTCGAGGGCGCGTTCATGCTCCGCGAGAAGGTGCAAGAGACCGTGCGGCGAACCGGCGAGCGCATGCCGGCGGGCGCGGGGCTGGTCCTCGAGCACATCGTGCTCAGCCACCACGGCATCCCGGAATACGGCGCCGCCAAGATCCCGGGAACACCCGAGGCGATCCTCGTGTCGATGCTCGACAACGTCGACGCCAAGACCGAGATCGCGCTGTCCGCTGCCCGCCCTGATCGCGATGCCCTCGACCTCGGCGGCAACTTCACGCAGAAGCAGTGGGCGCTCGATACCAAGCTCTACCGCCCCGATCCGCTGGCCGACTGAAACCGGGCTGCGAGCCGGACGAAAGATCTGCCATGTCCGACGACATCGACGTCCGCGTGAACTTCGCCCGGCCCATGCCGGTCTTCCCGATCGATGGGCTCGTGATGCTGCCCCAGCAGGTCATCCCGCTGCACATCTTCGAGGAGCGGTACCGCCAGATGATGTCGCACGTGCTCGACGGCGCGGGCCAGATCGCGATGGCGGTCTACGACGGCTCGGGCGTCACGCCCGACGACGGCGGCCAGCCCAGGCTCCGGCCCAACGTCTGCGTCGGCCAGATCGTGCAGCACGAGAAGCTCGACGACGGGCGGTACAACATGCTGCTGCAGGGCGTCTGCCGAGCGCGGATCGTCGAGGAGCAGGAGCCCACGCCGACGCGGCTGTTCCGCACAGCGCTGCTTGAGCCCGTCGAGCACGACCCGTACGACACGACCGAACTCGATCACCACCGCGCGTGGCTCGAGACCGAGCTCGACTCGGGCGAGCTCAGCCGACTGCGCGCTTCAGAAGACCTGCTCGAGTACGTCCGCAACGAGGACGTGCCCACGGCGATCCTGTTTGAGCTTCTGTCTTTCACGCTTCTGTCGGATGTCGAACTGCGCTACGGCCTGCTCGCCGAGCCCGATCCGCTGCGCCGGGCCGAGCTTGTGCGCGACGACCTCGAAAGGGTCCGCAAGATGATCCGGCTCGCCGACAAGCAGGCGCCCGACGAGTGGCCCAAGGGCATGAGCTGGAACTAGCCGAGCTGCGCAGTCTCCTGCCGTCGACGAGGCCGAAGCGCAAGCGAGCCACTGCCTCGAATCAGAACGAGAACGGGTGATCCAATCCGCGTCGACGAGGCATCGCGGGCGCAGGTTCCCGCATCGCATCCCGTGCCGCATCCGCGAGATGCTGATGCAGCTTCTCATGCTCGGGCACGGCTTCGAGCCGTTCGATGAGGTCCTCGACCCGATGCGCCGCGGGCCACGAGGGATCAACGCTGCTGAACCCGGCGTCGCCAAGCGCCTCGGCCGCGGCCTCGAACCAATCCATCGGGATGCCATCAGACACGCGATCTCGTGTGGGGCTCTTGGAATCACGCTCGACGCCGGGCGGAGGGTCGACCTTCGTGCGCACGCTGATCGATGAGACTCCGACGATCGGCCAGAGCCCGGCGTCGGTCATCGGCTCACGTGCGAGCACGAACACCGGCACGCGCCGCTTGTGCGCGCTCGACGCGAACGCCCGCGCCTCGGCACCGATCAGCGGCGACTGAACCAAGTAACACCCCGCCTCGGCAGGCTTGCGCAGCTGGGCGGCCGTATCGACGATCGTAATCGTCGGGACATCGACCGCGAGCTGGCGGATCTGACGGCGGGCCTCTTGCAGCGGCAGGGCAATCCGGGCGACGCGGTCCCAATCCGACGCCTTGACGGCCAGCGTGAGCGCACGGGTGCACAGGTCGACGGCATCGAAGTACGACGTCTCGACCAGCCGGACACTCGCGGCGGCCATGAGGTCATCGATCATCGAACTGTGGACCAACGGCCGACGGGCCGCCGCTTGTTCCGACACGATCGCTCTCCGTCCCGACTCTCTTTCGAGCCGCCCCCTGCGAAAGGGCGACCGCTCACGCCTTGCCGGCCGCGTCGCGGAGAAGCGCGACCCAGTGCTCGGCCATCGGCTCTAATTCATAGCCGACAACATCCGCGACCGCTGCGAGATCCTGATCATTCAGCGCCCGCTTGATCTCGCGGAGCTGCTCGGCCAGCCCCTCGACCATGTGCTGGACGCTGTCCACACCGGCGTCGGCGGGCACATCGAGCGCGTCGGGGTCACGTCCGAGAAGTGCCCAGCCGCGGGTCAGGACATCCTGCGCGGCCTGCCAGACCTGGAGGGTCGACGACAGCTGCGTCAACGATTCCCCCGCGTCGCCGGCCTGCAAACCCTCGGCGATCGTGGCGTGATCCGTCCGCGTCGATTCGAGCGCTTCGGCCGCGTCGAGCAGAGTCGTCTTGACAAGCGAGACCGGGTCCGTGCTCGTGAGGGTCACCTCGGCGCCTTCGAGCGAGTCGGCCGGCGGTGCCTCGAGCGCATCGCCCAGCACGGGCTCGCCGTTGACCGCGACCTCGATGATGGCCCGGCCCGCGGCCTCGGCCGCGGCTCGCCCAGCATCGAGCGCGCTCGCGAGCGTGGATTCCTGCGACTGGATCTCGTTGCCGTCAAGCAGCACCCGCATCGGATTGCTCCTGTGTTGATTGCTCGGGCTCAAGCGATTGCTCGGCGGCCCTCCGGCGGTCGCGCCGCTTCTGCTTCTTGATGAGCCGCAGGTTCCTCGCGTAGATCACCACACCGGTCGATTGGCCCAGGACCCCCACAACATCGACGCGCCACACGAAGTACGTGAACAGGCACACGCCGCCGATGAAGCTCAGCCACCAGAACAGCTCGGGCACCTGGCTCTGGCGGCTCTTCTCGCTGACGACCCACTGGATGAACATGCGGCCGAAGAACGCGATCTGGCCTCCCAAGCCGATCGCGAGCCAGACGAAGTTGCTCCAGCTGGAGATGTTGAAGAAGCCCAGCAGCGTACGCTCGAACGAGGGTCTCGCCTGCCAGGCCGCGGTCTGCTCGTCGACCAGCGCCCAGAACGCCTCGGCTTCCAGTGGCGTTTCGGTCGCGTAGGCCGCGGGCCCGGTGATGGTGTACATCCCCGTCGCGTCGTCTTTGGCAACGCGCAGCTCGCTCTCGCCCGTGTCGACGATCATGTCGAACTCGCCCCGCGCGAGCGTCGGCTGGAGCACCAGCGCCATGCCCACCACGAGCAGCGCGATCATCGCGAGGATCGGGCCCGATTTCACGCGTGCGCCTCGGCCGACTCGGTCACGACCTGCTCGACCGCGCCGACCTCGGCAACCTGACCGGGCACGCGCCGCCGGTTGCCCATCCAGCGGATCGCGAAGCAGTCGATGAGACCGGGGATGGCGCGTTTGCTGATGCCCACGCCGTACTTCGGCTCGCCCGCGAAGCGCTCGCGGTGGTTCACCGGCATCTCGACAACGGTGTAGCCCAGCTGGCGTGCGGTGACCGGGATGAACCGGTGCGCGCCCTTGAACTCGAGAGGGAGCTTCAGCCCGATCTCGCGCTTGAGCACGCGCAGCGAGCAACCGGTGTCTCGGATGGTGTCGCCCAGCAGCGCCCTGCGGAACCAGCGGCCGATGACCGAGGTGTACTGCCGGATCCAGGCGTCGCCCTCTCGCCGCGCGGCGGAGCGGTCGCCCTGGACGAAATCGGCCCCGGTGCGGTCGAGCTCGGCGAGCAGCTTTGGCAGGTCGGCCGGGTCGTTCTGGAGATCGGCGTCGAGCGAGCCGACGAGCTCGCCCCGGGCGGCCGCGAAACCGGCCTTGAACGCCGCGGACTGTCCGTTGCCCCCTCCCGCCGCCGGCCGGGAGAGCGAGACGACCCGCAGCCAGGGCCTGCTCTCCATCATCGACTCGGCGATGCGGACCGTGCCGTCGGTCGAGGCGTCGTCGACGACGATGAACTCGAATGACACGCCCTTGAGAGCAGCCCCGATCTCGTCGACGAGCCGCTCGACATTGCCCTCTTCGTTGTGCGCGGGCGCGACGACCGAGAGCCGGATCGGCTCGGGTCGGGCGGCGGCGAGGGGCTTGGGTTCGTCCATAAGCGTCAACACTAGCGGTGCAGATCGGCCGGACCGGCGGATCTTGGCCAGTTCCGGGCGTTTCGCCGGGGTCGGGTAGGGCGGGGGTCGGGTAGGGCCGGGGTCGGGTGCTGTCCGCATCCGGCGAGCGGTGCTCGGCGGACTCACGACAACCGCGATACAGCGGCTCGGAGACTCACGATGCTGACCTTCCTCCCCATCGCTCTCGCTCTGACGCTCCAGCCCGAGGCACAAACGAGCGAGATGACCGGGTCGGCACCGGCCGCGGACGCACAGATCCAGCGGATCGTGCCGCCGCCGGGCGAGGACATCAGGTCGAGGCCCGGCCGAGAGGGCCTGCTTTACAACGCTGGCGATGTTGCGACCGACACCAAGCTTCCGGTGGGCTACCCGAGGCCCACGCCGCCCGGCGCGATCGAGATCAAGGTCTACCCGTCGATCCGGCAGGCCGAGGTCAGCGGCTCGGGCACCGGCGATCGCGCCAGCCGCAACGGGTTCTGGCCGCTCTTCCAGCACATCTCCCGGAACGAGATCGCGATGACCGCGCCCGTCGAGATGCGGTACAGCGATACCAACGGGGACGCCAAGACCGACGAGTGGACCATGGCGTTCCTCTATCACGTTCCCGAGAACGGCCCAACGGGAACGGACGAGGTTGACAACAGGGTCACGATCATCGACACCGAGCCGGTGATGGTCGTCTCGATGGGCCTGCAAGGCGGCGAGCAAGTGTCGAACTCGCAGGAGGCCGAGGCGACGCTGCTCGCGTGGATCGAGGAGTCCGGCGAGTGGGAGCGAGCCGGCGACACGCGGCGGCTCGGCTACAACGGCCCGAACGTGCCCGTGCGCAACCGCTGGTGGGAGATCCAGGTACCGATCCGCCCGATCGGCGACGCCGGAAACGAAACTGCTGAAGCGGCAACCGACGAGACCATCTGAACTACACTCGGCCGTGGCCCGCCGGGTGTTGCATGACGAGTACTTCAAGAAGGCCAAGGCCGACGGCTACGCGGCCCGGTCCGCGTACAAGCTGCTGGAGATCCAGCGGCGGCACAAGCTGCTGCGAGCCGGCGACCGCGTGCTCGACCTGGGCTGCGCACCCGGATCATGGATGCAGGTGACGAGCGAGATCATCGGCGACGAGGGACGGCTTGTGGGCATCGACCTCAAGGCCGTGCGGCTCGCGCTGCCGGCGAACGTGACCACGGTTGTGGGTGATATCGAGAAGACCAACCCGGACGAGCTGTTCGAGCTCGCTGGCGACGAGTTTGATGTGGTCCTCAGTGACATGGCACCCAACACATCGGGGCACGGCGACGACCTGGTCTCGGCGCGGTTGTGCAGAGAAGTTCTCGCCGTTGCGATGCGAACGCTCCGCGAAGGTGGCAAGCTTGCG
>JBCBMF010000008.1:0-32976 GCA_039822905.1 Planctomycetota bacterium | reverse complement strand
CCCGACCTCGACCATTGAAAATGTGACACCACCCCGCATGCAATGACGAAGTAGTGGCCACACGGGTCCCGATCGTGGCCCCTTTCACGGGTCTCTTTCTATCAGGAGCACGACAGATGAAGACGTTTGCAGGTATCACCGCTCTCGGGGCTCTCGCGCTGCTCTCCGGCTGCCAGACCATGTCGCACGCCGCAGGTCACGGCGGTCATTCCGTCACCGAGGCCGATGTTGTCGCCGCCCAGCAGACCTGGGGCAACGGCATCGTCGACATTTCACGCGTCCACAGCGAAGGCGGCGACTACACCGCCCGCGCCACACAGCACATCAATGAGTTGTACGCCTACCAGCTCGGCGACGTCATGTTCAAGCCGACGCTCGCCGCCGACGACCAGTTCCGCGAGAGCTTCGACGAGGCCCTGTCCTACTTCGTGGGCCGCGAGGGCACCGAAGACGGCGGCTTCGCGATCAGCGGCTGGACCAACGTCCGCTGGCAGAACAACGCCGTCTACACCGATAGCGACTCGGCCATGGCCATGGGCAACTACTGGTTCACCGGTCCGGACGGCAACGAGACCAAGGTCGAGTACACCTTTGGTTATGTCGTCGACGACAACGGCGATCTACGCATCAACCTGCACCACTCGTCGCTCCCCTACAGCCCCAACTAACAAAGCGAACATCAAAGCGTGATCAGCAACGGTCGCCGGAGCAGGAACACCCACGGGCCGATCGGTGCACGCCGATCGGCCCGCTTTACGTATGAGAACTAAGACTCAGATCGCAAGGTCGAATTTCGGCGCACGGGTGACACCGGGCGTGTGACGGCGTCGAAGCCATCGCACGCGGGTCGGCTTGCGTCGACCCGCCGAGAGGAAACACCGTCAGGAGACATTACATGAAGACCCTTCCGTGCGGAGCAGTGGCACTTTCGCTCGCGGCCCTCAGCGTGTGTGCGGTGGCCGAGCCTCCGAGCCGCGATGTCGTCACCGCGAAGGAACAGGCCGCGATGACGCCCGCGCAGGTGCTCGCCGAGCTCAAGGCCGGCAACGAGCGATTTGTCGCGGGCGACAGCACCGACCAGGACTGGCTCGCCCAGGCCAAGACCACCGCCGCCGAGGGCCAGTTCCCCAAGGCGATCGTCCTGAGCTGCCTCGACAGCCGCGTGCCCGTT
Organism: Planctomycetota bacterium; assembly: GCA_039822905.1. Lineage (GTDB taxonomy): Bacteria > Planctomycetota > Phycisphaerae > Phycisphaerales > UBA1924 > JANQQZ01. Next base: position 31,805 of record JBCBMF010000008.1, on the reverse strand, counting down.
GAGATTGTGTTCGACAAGGGCATCGGCGACATCTTCGTCGGCCGCGTCGCCGGCAACTTCGAGAACGTCGACATGCTCGGCTCGTTCGAGTTCGGCACCGCCGTCGCCGGCTCCAAGGTCATCGTCGTCCTGGGCCACACCGCCTGCGGCGCCGTCAAGGGCGCTATGGCCGGCGCAGAGCTCGGCAACCTCACCGCCACGCTCGACAACATCGAGCCCGCGATCGAAGACGCCGGCGGCAGCGTCTCGGCAGACAACGACAGCGACGTCACCCGCGTCGTCGAGGCCAATGTCCGCCGCACCATGACCGACCTGACCGCCCGCAGCGAGGTGCTCGCCGGTCTCGTCGACGAGGGCAAGCTCATCATCGCCGGCGGCGTCTACGACCTCGCCACCGGCCAGGTGAACTGGATCACCAACTGATCGGTTGACGACAACCGAAGCTCGAAACGACCGCGTGCTCAGTCACGCGGCTTTTCGTGCACTCAGAGAATCCCCGCCGCGCCCTTCAGCGATTCCAATTCCTCTTCGCTCTCGACCAGCAGCTGGCTCACCTTCGGCGCCTCGGCGAGCGGCTTGCCCTTCTCGTCGGTCAGCGCCTCGCCATCAAGCGTCCGAAGAATCGGTAGCGGGTGCTCCTTCATGTGGTTCTTGAGCTCGAGCTCGAGCTCCTTCTTCTTGTCCTCGTCCAGCTCGGCCCACTTGCCACGCCCCCGGCACTTCGGGAACCGGCTGCACCCGAGCCAAGGCCCGCGGGCGCCATCTCGCAGGTTCAGCGGCGATTCACACGTCGGGCACGGCAGCTCCGTCTCGAGCGGCGGCGGCGCCTTCGGCGCGGCGTACCCCTTTTTATCGATGTTCACGATCACGCCGACCTCTTCGGCCGTCTCGCCCTCGAGCAAGGGCGTCGCCAGGAAGTCACCGAACCGGCCCGACTTCTTCACGAGCGGGCGACCAGTGGCTGGGCACGCGATGTTCACGTACTCCGCGAACTTCGGCTTTCCATCGCGATCGCACGGCACCGCGTAGTTGCAGTCCGGATACGTCGAGCAGCTCAGGAACCGCCCGTTCTTGCCGAAGCGGTACACCAGCGTTGCGCCGCACGTCTCGCAGCGGTACTCGTCCGGCGCCGGCACGATCTCCGCCTTGGCGTGCTGGAGCTCGTCGTGCGCGCGCTCGAGCGATTCCTTGAACGGGCCGTAGAACTTCTGGAGCATGTCGATCCAGTCGAGGTGCTCGTCCTCGACCTTGTCGAGCTGACTCTCCATGTCGCGCGTGTAGCCGAGGTCCATGAGCCCCGGGAACGCCTCGATCAGCTTGTCGGTCACCACCTCGCCGAGATCCGTCGCGTGGAACCGCCGCTGCAGCTGCTCGACGTAGTTGCGGTCCTGGATGACCGAGATGATGCTCGCGTACGTCGAGGGCCGACCGATGCCCTCGCTTTCCAACGTCTTAATCAGGCTCGCCTCGGTAAACCGCGGCGGCGGGCTCGTGAACTTCTGCACGGGCTCGACCGCAAACGCGGACAACGCCTTGCCCTCGTCGACCGCCGGCAGCGTCTGCTCGTCGCTCGACAGCGGCACGCCCGCGACCTTGTAGAACCCGTCGAACACCAGCACGCGGCCCGACGCCTTGAAGGTCAGCGGCTTCGACGCGTCCGTGCCGCCCGTGATGAACACGCCCGTCGAGTCCCACTGCGCCGGCGTCATCTGGCACGACACAAACCGCTCCCAGATCAGCTTGTAGACCTTGAACTGATCCTCGGTCAGCGACTTCTTGACCTTGTCGGGCGTGCGGCTCGGATCCGTCGGCCGGATCGCCTCGTGAGCTTCCTGGGCTGCCTTGTTGCTGCTGCTAAAGAAGTTGGGCTTTTCGGGCAGGTACTTCTCGCCGTAAGTGACCTTCAGGAACGCCCGCGCCGCGTTGAGCGCCTCGCCAGCGATGTGCGTCGAGTCTGTCCGCATGTACGTGATCAGACCCACCGGCCCCTCACCAGGGATGTTCACGCCTTCGTACAAACCCTGCGCCGCCCGCATCGTCCGCTGCGCACCGAAGCCGATGCGGTTGCTCGCGGCCTGCTGGAGTGTCGACGTGATAAACGGCGGCGGCGGCCGCGTGCTCGTGCGTTTGGTCTCGATCTTGCTGATCGACCACGGCACACTCGGGTCGGCCGTGCCCGAAACCGTCCGCAGAAACCGCGCGGGCCCCTTGCCGTTGGTGTCTTCCTTCACCGAGGACTCGACGCCCGTCAGCCCCGCGAGCTTGGCGACCTCTTCGACGCGTTTCGTGAGATCAACCGGGTCGGTGTCCGCCGAGCCTGGCGCCGAGATGTCGAACTTCTCGCCCGTAAATTCGACCAGCTCCGCCCGGATCGCGCCCTCGCCCCCGAGCCACGCGTTCCGCTCCTTGATCGTCGGACCATTGCCTTTCGAGTCGCGCTGCGACGCAAACTCGGCCCACGACTCGACCAGCGCCGCCGCCTTGGTCTGATCGAGAGCAAAGTTCGCACTCATCTCCCAGCGCTCATCGGGGATAAACGCGTGGATCTCACGCTCGCGCTCGACGACCAGCCGCACGGCGACACTCTGCACGCGGCCCGCGCTCAGACCCCGCGCAACCTTCTTCCAGAGCAGCGGCGACACCTGATAACCCACGATCCGATCGAGGATCCGCCGGGCCTGCTGGGCGTTCACGCGGTCGACGTCGATCGGGTGCGGGTTGTCGAACGCCTTGGCAATCTCGTTCTTGGTAATCGCCGCGAAGATCACTCGCTTGGCCTCGCGCGGCTCGATGCCGAGCTCCTGCGCAAGATGCCACGCGATCGCCTCTCCCTCGCGGTCGAGGTCGGTCGCGAACCAGATGTCCCCGCCGGTCTTCATGACCTCCTTGGCGGCCTTCTTCAGATCGCTGACCACGGCTTCCTTGCCGTTGAGTACCTCGTAGCTCGGCGTGAACCGCTTCTCGATGTCAACGCCCGGCACCGGCTGCTTGCTGCCCTTGGGCGCCTTGCTCGGAAGGTCTCGCACGTGCCCCACGCTCGCGAGCACGAGGAAGTCGCTGCCGAGGTACTTGTTGATCGTCTTGGCCTTGGCCGGCGATTCGACGATCACCAGCGACCGGCCCTCGGCGTCGCCCTTCTTGAAGCCCAGGCCCTTGCCCTTGCCGGAAGGCCGACGGCCCGAGACCTTCTTCGAAGCGCTCTTGGAGGCCGTCTTCGTGGCGTTCGACTTGGCCGCTTTCTTGGCCGTCTTCTTCGTCGATTTCTTGGTGGTCTTCTTCGCCATGGGGTGGGTCGCGTCGCCGCCAATCCTTTAATACAGCCGGGGTCCGGAGCCCCGGACCAAACGGCCCGCGGCCGGCGATGTCAAGCGAGTGGCAACCGACAATTGTTCCCGGCCAGTCGATTCTGAACCGGATCGTCAGCCTGCAAGTATGGAATTGACAATATCTTGCGCGATGTCGGCGAGGGGCCGGTCCGCGGGCCGAACGATCGTGGCGCCCGGCGTCGCGGCGAGCCGACGCATCCACGTCCGCTGGTTCTTGGCGAACCGCCGGGTCTCGATCTTGGTCTGCTCGATCGCCTCGTCGAGCGTGCAAGCGCCCACCAAATGACGCAGCACCTGCTTGGTCCCGAGCGCCTCGCGAGCGGTGGGGCCCAGCCGATCCGCGACCGCCCGCGTCTCGGCGACGAGGCCGTCTTGGACCATCCGCTTCACCCGCGCGTTGATGCGCGAGTTCAGCTCGGGCACTTCCCAGTCGAGGATCACCAGCCGGCGATCCGACCGGTCGGCCCCATGTCGGCCGGGCTCGCGGTCCCATTGCTTCTGCATCGTGCTGATCGGCGTCCCGGTGAGTCGAAAGACCTCGAGCGCCCGGATCGTCCGCCGGTCATCGTTCGCATGGATACGCAGCGCAGCCTCTGGATCGATACGCTCGAGCTCTGCCCGCCGATCGCTCGGGTCCATGGCGGCAAGCTCCGCCCGGATTGCCTCGTCTGCGCCCGGCCCTTCGAACAATCCATCGTGCAGCGCCTTGATGTACAGATGAGTCCCACCCACAACGATCGGCACAGCGCCCCGCCCGCGGATGTCATCGATCGTCGCCTCGACCAGCCCAAGCCACTGCGCGACCGTGAACCGTTCCTCGACATCGACGACATCGATCAGATGGTGCGGCACACCCTTCCGCTCCTCCGCCGTCGGCTTCGCGCTCGCGATGTCCAGCTCGCGGTACACCTGAAACGCATCGGCTGAGATGATCTCCGCGGGCATCCCCCGCTCGCCGAATGCGAGGGCAACCGCGACCGCGAGATCGGTCTTGCCGGACGCGGTCGGGCCGCAGATGACTGGAAACCGGCCCGGGTTCAGAACAAGCCCAGCTTTTTCTTGCCGAAGTTTGGTCGCTTCGGGTCGTACATCATTGTGGGATCGAAGCGCTTCCAGCGCCTTTCTATTTCTTCGGATCCCTTCTTGTTGATCAGCGCGAGCTCCTCTTGATAGAGCGGCACGACTTCGAGCAGCGCGATTGTGCCCTTGCCCTTGCCGATGAACATCGCCTCCTTCGGAATCGACCGCGGGATCCGCACGTACCAAGCACAAAAATCAACACCCGGAGCGAACGGATCCGGCTTCGGCGAGTCAGAGATTGTGTGCCCGGGCGCGAAGAACGTCCCGAACATGGCTGGCATCCTGCTCACCATCGTCATCTGCGACAGCGGGTAGTTCTTCGCCAGCCACGCCAGCCTGCTTGTTTCGTGCTCGGCGGGTGTCGGCGGTCGCCAGTATTTGGGCAAATGCTGAATGAACTCAACCAGGCGGGGTGCCTCCGTGCCAGCAGGGACGTTCATCGGAAGCGTGCTGATACCGCTCGTCACCAGGGTCACACAGTCCAGCCTGTCGTTCGGCAGACACATATGGCGCATGAGCGGAAAGTAGATCGATTTGGCTTCCTCCATCGTCCCTTCCACGGGACCAAACCACTGTGCGACGTGGCGAGCGATCGCCCGTGTGACGGCGGGGTCGTTCTCTTTCAGGGGTGGTACGTCGCTCGGGAGCTCATGCTGAAGCTGGATCGAATCGGGTGGGGCCATGGGCCGTTCTCCTGCGGTGGTTTCTGGTCACGGAAACCCTCAGCAGGATCCTACCATGCCGCTATGCCCCTCCCCCGCGTCGCGATCGTCGGCCGACCCAACGTCGGCAAGTCCTCCCTTGTCAACCTGATGGCCAAGGCCAAGGTTTCAATCGTCGACGATTTGCCGGGCGTGACGCGTGACCGGGTCTCGGTGATCGTCGACATCGAGCACCCCGAGAACGCCGGGCCCACGAAAGCCATCGAGCTGATCGACACCGGCGGCTTCGGCGTGTACGTCGCCGAGGGCCAGCAGTTCGACGACGCCGGCAAGGACCTCGCGGCGTTGACCGACAAGATCGAGTGGCAGATCGCCGAAGCCGTGGGCACGGCCGACCTCGTGCTGTTCGCCATCGACGTGCAGGCCGGCATCACCCCGCGCGACGAGGAGATCGCCAAGATGCTCCGCGAGCAGCGGCTGGGTCGCGAGCGCCGCCGGGGCGCGGACGCCGTGCCCGTCGTCGTCGTCGGCACCAAGACCGACGGTCCCAAGTGGGAGGTGCACGGCTACGAGCTGTCAGCCCTCGGCTTCGGCGAGCCGCTGATGATCAGCTCGATGAATAACTACTTCCGCCGCGACTTTCTCGACAAGCTCTACGAGCTCGTCCCCGACGTCAAGATGGAAGAAGGCGAGAAGCGGTCGAGCGACCTGAAGCTCGCGATCGTCGGCAAGCGCAACGCCGGCAAGAGCACGCTCATCAACCAGCTCGCTGGTGAAGAACGCGTGATCGTCAGCGAGATCGCCGGCACCACGCGCGACGCCGTTGACGTCCGCTTCGACTTCGGCGACCGATCCATCACCGCGATCGACACCGCGGGCCTGCGCAAGAAGTCGTCGTTCTCGGGACGCGTCGAATGGTGGGCCTTGGATCGCCTCGAAAAATCGCTCAACCGCGCCGATGTCGCGCTGTTCATGATCGACGCGACCGAACGGCTCAGCCACGTCGACGACCAACTCGCGCGCATGGTCATCGAAGCCGGTACGCCCGCCGTGGTCGTGATCAACAAGTGGGACATCGCCGGCGGCACCATCGGCAAGAAGGGAAGGCCCGTCACGCCCGAGGACTACGAGGAATACCTCCGCAAGCACCTCCGCGGCCTCGGCTTCGCGCCGATGGCGTTCATGAGCGCGAAGGAAGGCACGAACGTCGAGGGCGTGATCGATCTCGCGTTCGAGATGGCCGAGCAGGGGCGGACCCGCGTCGGCACGGGCGAGCTGAACCGGCTCATCGGCCGACTGATGGAGACCCGCGGCCCGTCGAACAAGCTGGGCCTGCGGGCCAAGATCTACTACGCCGCTCAGACCGGCACCCGCCCGCCGACGATCACAATGGTCGTTAACGACCCGACCATGTTCACGCCCATGTACCAGCGGTTCCTGATGAACCGCTTTCGCGAAGAGCTTCCCTTTGGTGAAGTCCCGATCCGCCTGCGCATCAAGGGCCGCAAGCGCGACGGCAAGGGCAAGGCCAAGTCGTACGACCCGCAGACGGCCGCCGAGTTCGCGCCCGAGCGCGTCACCGAGATCGACCTGAGCCAGACGAGCGAGGACGACCTGGTCTTCAGTGATGCGGATTGGGCAGACGAGCAGGTCGACGCCGAGGCGTACTTCGAAGACGACGACTAGCCGGCGCGCACCAACGCGTCGAGCGGAACGGCGAGCGATCGAGCGCGGCGGGCGAGCCGGTACTCGTTCGCTGGCGGGCGTGAGTCGAGCGATCGATAATCGACGAAGTTCGCGCCGCCGAGTTCGCTGAGAGACATGGACAACGCACGGTCCGTGATCGTCGGCAGCCCGTCACGCAGCATGCCGAATCGTTTCGGTGCATCGTGCAGCACCCACAGCGTGGGCAGCGACCACTTCCGCAGCAGCGTATCCGCGGCGTCTCGGCGATCGATCCATCGCACGACATCGCCCGCTGCGTCGGCAACGGGCGACGCCCGCGGGCCGAGCATGTACTCGGGCCGGAGCGGGTGCCCCATGCCGCTCGGCTTGGCGAGCAACCCCATCGACACCAGATGCTCCGCCGACGCCCGGGCCGCGGCCGGCGTTGCCCCCGTTCGATTGACAAGCGTCACGAGCTTCGCCCCGCCCGATGCGCCGACCTCGGCCAGCACGTGCAGGGCCCACCGCCGGTGGACGAGCCTCGCCAGCCGCTCGGCGGATGATCGGGGCGAGTCCTGTTCCGGGGCTTGCGGCATGATACAAAGTATAGTACATATATATTCCGATGCAAATGCCCGCGATCGAACACGCCTCGAAAGGACGCACCATGGCACTCACGCTCACCGGCGAGGTCACGATCTCGCTCCGCGTTTCCGACTGGAAGGCCTCACTCCAGTGGTACACCAGCCGGCTCGGCTTCGAGCCGATGTACACCGCCGAGGAGATCGGCTGGTGCGAGATGCGGACAGCCAGCGGCGATGTCTCGATCGGCCTCAGCCAGGTCGACAGCGTGTCGCCCAACGATTCGTGCGTGCCGACGTTCACCGTGAAAGATGTCGACGCCGACCGTGCGCGGCTCGAAGCCGATGGTGTACGCTTCGAGGGCGAGACGATGACGATCGAGGGCCTCGTCAAGCTCGCGACGTTTGTCGACCCGGACGGCAACCCGTTCATGCTCGCCCAGCCGCTCTCGGAAGGACCACCGTCATGCTGAACGTCTCACTCTCGGCCATGCTCCTCGCATCGCTGACCTCCGCGCAGCCGACGATCGAGGCTCGGGATCTCGAGTTTCTCGCCGGCACGTGGCGCGGCGCATCCGGCCCCATGATCTACGAAGAAACCTGGCTCCCGCCACGAGCCGGGAACCTCACGGGCGTCTTCCGTCTCGTGTCCCCCGACGACGACGGAACGCCGACCGTGAGCGTGGTCGAGATCGTCACTATCACCGAAGACCCGGACTCCAACGATCTCGTGTACCGTCTCCGGCACTTCAACACCGCGCTGATCCCGTGGGCGACCGAGGCCGACGGGCCGATCGAAGCCGTCGTCACACTCGGCGGCGAGCGGCGCGTCCGCTTCGAGCCGACGAGCACGCAGTGGGGGATCAAGTCGTTCGAGTACGCGGTCGAGGGAGACGTGCTGACGGCGATCGTGCGGTCGTTCGAGGACGACCAGCCGCCGTTCGAACTCGTCTTCCGCCGCATCCCGGGCTGACGCGTCATTCGGCCGGATCGGAGTGTTCCAAAAATGGAAAAGGGGCCCGGCGTGTGCCGAGCCCCTTCGAGCATTGCACTATCGCTGCGTGCGTATCAGCAGCCGGCGTTGAAGTTCGCGACCCAGGCGTTAAAGTCCGCCGGGTTGCACAGGCCGTCGCCGTTCTGGTCGCACTCGGCGGCGCCCGCGTTGAAGGCGGCGACCCAGGCATTGAAGTCGGCCGGGGTTAGCTCGCCGTCGCCGTTGACGTCGGCTGCGCACGCGTCGTTGCACGTAAACGCGCCCAGACGGAAGTCGTCGAGCGCCGACTCAGTGATCGAAGCGCTCGCGACGTCCCGGCTCGTGAAGCGGAAGACCATCTGAGACGTCGGCGTGATCAGGCTGCTGAGCGCGAAGCTCCGCTGCTCCCAGTTCGTTGTCGAACCGATCGATTCCACGAGCGACCAGGTCGCACCGCCGTCGTTTGAGACCTCGACCGTCAGCCGGTCGTTGGCCGCGTCGTTGGTCTGGTGCCAGATGGAGTAGCTGACCTCGGCGTTGTCGATCGACGTCGCGTCGTAGACAGCCGTCGTCAGGGTCACGGTGCCGCCGTCGACGTCTTCGTTGGCCCGGTTGTCGGTCACGTAGGCTTGGCCCGAGCCGTCGGCGTCCGCGGACGGGTCGCTCCGGCCGTAGTCGCCCGGCACGACCCGCTGCCAGAAGCCGGTCGTGACCGAGCCCTGCGCCGTCGCGGTCCAGCTCGGATCCGTGTTCATGTCGAAGACGTCGCCCGTGTAGCCGTCGGCGATCCGAGCCTCGATGCCCGACGGCCCGGTGTAGGTCTCGCCGTCGGTGCCCTGGATGCTGAACGCGAGCGAGGCGATGTCGGCGCAGTCGCCGCCGGGCAGCGTCACGCTGTAGCTGTCGCCGCCCTCGTAGGTCAGCGGAACGTTGACCAAGCCGGTGCTGGTCGTGTAGAGCATCGTCGCCGTCGACGGCACCGGGTCGACCTCGTTGCCAGTGGTGACGGTGACGCTGAGCGTCGCGCCGTTCTGCGGGATCAGGTCGGGCAGGCCGCCTGGGAAGCTGAACATCGGGCCCTGCGGCAGGCAGACGCCGGTGGGGTTGGCCAGCGCGTTCTGGAGCGCCGGGTGGCCGCCCCAGGTGCCGTGGTTCTCGCCGCCGCCGGTCGAGCAGCCCCCGTGAGTGTGGATGCCGATAGCCAGCCCCGTGTCATCGTCGATGACCGGCGAGCCGGAGTTGCCGCCCGTGGTGTCCATGCCGTAGTCGAGCGCGTTGCCCGACAGCGAGAAGAACGGCCCCGAGTGGGTCTTCTGGACGGCGTACCACGAGCAGGGCGCGAGCGACGACGAGACCGAGCCGTAGCCCGTCACGCGCGCCGTCGTTGTGCTGCTCGCGGTCGCGGGCGCGAAGGTGTACCACTCGCCCTGCGCCTGCCACGGGAGCAGGCCCGTGTTCGAGTTCGGGAACACGCCGAGGTAGCCCCAGTCGCTGCCCACGCCCTGGCCGCCGTTGGTCTGCTGGCTGGCCGCGTCCACCGCGTACTGGTCTTCCGGGCCGGGGTGGTTGATGCCGCCGAACGTGCAGCTGCTGTCCGACAGCGGCACATTGAACTCGATCACGTTGATGTTGCTGTTGCCGTTGGGGTTGCAGTGCCCGGCGGTCAGGAAGCAGTGCTCGCTGTCGTCGATCATCCACGCCGTGCACCCGATCGGCAGCGCGCGGGCGGCCCGCGGGTCGCTCGACAGCGTGCGGTCATCGGTCGAGCCGCAGATCGACCGGCCCGCGATGGTGACCGGCTCGCCGGCGATGACCGAGCTCATGGTCAGCTCGTTGACTCCCGTGCCGGGGTGCGCGACCAGCTCGACGATGACCGTGTCGCCGTTGAAGTACGCCGACGTGTAGCCCCACTGACGCGCCGAGGTGCGGTCGAGGTACTGCACCGCGCCGTCTTCGAGCGAGGTGATCTTGAGGTACGACGCGTTGTTCGCCTCGCGTGAGCCGGCAAGCGTGACCTCGTTAAAGGTCAGCCGCAGCCAGTCCGCGTTCGGCACGCTAACGACCTCGGTGAAGATCGTCGTGACCGAATCGCCGACGTTCTGAACCAGGCCGGAATCCACGGCGATCTCGGCGTCGAAGCTCTGCAACGGATCGGTTCCGGGGTTCGCGCCGCCTTGTGCGGTCCCGCACAGCGCGACAATCGCCGCACACGTTCCAAGTCCCTTGAGCATCAGAGTGTCCCTTCCCTTGGTGAGCGGCGCGCAGTGCAACGCGCCCGGCGAACGAATCGTGCCGTTGTCAATTTCTCGTCTCGGCCGACGCCACGGGACGCCGACGCCGAACCCGCAACGAGCTGCCCCGCCGGGTCGTGAGAACAGGCTACCACGATGTCGTAGATATGGGAACCGAATTATCGATCAGTTTGCACACTTTATCGGGCATGCAAAGGATCGATCGCTCTGAATTCAGCTGAATCGGCCCAAGCGGCCGGGCAATCGCCTTGCCGATCTCCTGCACACTCACGCCGCCAGATCGAGATCGTCCAGATCATCCCACTCGTGCGGGTCATCGCCCGGTGCGCCCCACTGGTTCTTGGGCAGGTGCCGGTGGTGCACGTGGATGATCCGCGCGAGCTGGGCCGCGAACAGCTTGCTGATCGTCTCCAGTAGCACCTTCGTGCCGGGCTCGAAAGCCGTGCGGTCGTCGCGGAACAGCGCGACCACGGCGAGGCACTCCTCGTCCTTGTGACACGGGAAGACAATCGTCGCGTGCTCGGGCAGCCAGTGCGCGTCGTTGCCGAGCATCGAAGCGGTCTCGCCCCGGTCGGCGAACATGTGCACGCCCGGCCGCTGCTCGAACCGCGGGGCGAGCGTGTCGGCCAGGTGGTCCAGCAGCGTGTCGAGCGCGTCGCCATTGAAGTCGCAGTTCACGTACGCGCCGAGGCTGAAGTCGCTCGATGTCGACGGCAGAAACACCGCGGCGTTCGTCGGCCCGATCTTCGCCAGCATGAACTCGAGGGCCGTGCGCAGCAGGCTTTCGATCTCGAGCTCCTGCCGGATGATGCCGTTGAACTCGCCCGAGATCGTGACCTGATCGATCTGATCGCTCAGCTCCTGGTAGGCCTCGACGAGATCGCTGCACATGCCCGAGAGCTGGCTGGAGATGTCCTGCCGCGCCGTGTGCAGCTGCCGGCAGACGTTCCGCAGCCGCTCGACGCGTCCCTCGCGGTGGCGGGCGAGCTGGGCGCGATCGATCGCGAGCGCCAGCGATGCGCGGGCCGCGTGCGCGACCTCGTCGCCGCGGCCGAGCTTCATCAAGTCAGCCGCGCCCGACCGCATCGCTTCAACCGCGAGATCGAGGCTGGGTTTGGCCGAGGCCAGCAGCGGCACGACCGCAGGCTCAGCCTGGGCGGCCTCACGCACGAGCTCGACCGACTCGGGCACGCGCTCGTCAACAACAACAACATCAACCCGCGGACGCTCGTCGTCGCCCATGCGAGCGCGCGCCTCGTCGGCTGTTGAGACGGCCTCGACCGTGGCGTCCATCGAGCCAAGCACGGGGCCGGCGACCGAGCCGAGCGTGCCGTTGCTCGCGACGAGCAGCACGCGGGCCGACGGTTGCCGAACGATGTCGCGCGCATCCGCCGGGGCGTTGTGCACCTCGGCCGCGCGCTTGCGCGCCCTGGCGCGACGGGGACCTGTTCCGTTGTCGTGTGCTCGGGCCATGCGTCCGTCCTTGCGGGCGCTCCCGGCTCGTTGCCGGCGTGGCCCATCAGGCGGCGAGCAGTCCGTCGCCCGCCGCGTCGTCGGTCTCGGCCCGCCAGCCGGCGAGCGTGACCGTTGCCTTCGTTCCCTCGCCTGCCTCCGAGGCGAGTGTCACCGTGCCGCCCATCAGCTCGACCAGACGCTTGGCCCGGGAAAGCCCCAGGCCCGTGCGCCGGCCCGCGGGCAGGCTGGAGAAGAACGGGTCGAACGCGTGCGCCAACGTGTCGGCGTCCATGCCCCGGCCGTGATCCTTCACCACGACCATCAGTCGGTCATCGAGCGGGTCGGTTTGAACGCGGATCTCGATAATCTCGGACGTTTCAGACTCGGCCGCGTTCGAGATCAGCTCCGCCAGCGCCCGGGCGAGCAACGCGGGGTCGGTCACCACCGGTGGCGTGCTGTCGGGCAGCACCATGCGGGTGGTGCAATCGCTGCGCGTCCGCTGCCGCGCGAGCTGCACGGCGTCGTTGAGAATGTCGACCAGGCCGGTCTTGGTGATCTGCGGCTCGGGCGGATCCGCCAGCAGATGAAGGCTCGTGATCAGATCGCTGAGATCCTGCGCGGCGTGCACGATCTTCTCGGCCGGCTCGCGCAGCGAGCTCTCCTTCGCCTTCTTGCGCAAGATCTGCCCGTAGCCCTTGATGACGGTCAGCGGGTTGTTGAGCTCGTGCGCCGCGCCCGCGGTCATCTCACCGAGGCGCGCCATCGAGCGGTTTTCGGCCAGTCGCGTCTGGGCCTCGGCCAGCTCGGTGTGCCGGTCGGCCAATTCGACGGCGAGCGCGTCCATCCCGCTCATGCGGAGAGCCGCCGAGACCGCGCTGCCCCACACCGAAGTCAGCGCCTTCCGCTGCGTCTCGCTGGGGATCGCTTCTTCGAAGTCGACGTCGATCAGCAGCACCGCGGCCGCACCGTCGCCCGCCTCGCCCATCGGGAGCACGATCGGCCGCGCCATCGCGAGGTCGTCGTCGTCGCTGAGGTGCTCGTTCAGCCAGGGCAGGACCATGAGCTTGCGGAAGCCCTCTGCCGCCTGTCCGCCGATCGCCGACAGCGGCGCCGGCTGCGCCGGGCGGAGCTTGCTCTTGACTATCGGCGCGTCGGCCGCGGCCGAGCCCAGGACCTCGCCGAGCGAATCGATGCTGACGGCTTGCCACGGGGCGCCGCGGCCGGCCTGCGCGAGAACGACACCCATCGTCCCGCCCAGCAGCCCGCGGGCCGAGGCCGCGACCCCGGCCATGACATCGGTGAGCCGCCCGCTCCCGCAGGTCTCACTGAACTCGCCGATCGCGCGGAGCACGCGCCTCTGCTGCTCGCCGTGCTGGCTCCGCTTGCTCAGGTTGCGGTTCAGCTCCGCCAATCGCCCGTTCGCACGGAGCACCGATTCGAGCATCAGCTCCGCGCCGGTGACATCGTCCAGCCCGAGCGTCGCCGACCGGTCCGCGACCTGCTCGGCCAGGTTCAGCGTCAGCCCGTCGAGCGCCATCGGGTCCATCTCTGCAGCCACGGCCAGGTCCTGCACGTCCGGCCCGGGCCCGTAGTCGCCCGACCAGCCAAGGTTGAGCCGTCGGCACAGCGCCCTCGCCACCGCGACGATCGAGACCAGCTTGCGGTGAGGCGTCTTCGGCAGGCTGATCACCGGGTGCGCGTGCAGCCAGACGCAGTCGCTCAGCTGCCGAGGCAGCCCCCAGTGCTCGGCCAGGTGCTTGCCCGCCGCGTGGTGATCCGTCCCGATCAGCTCGCGCTCGAGCGGCGCGGAATCAACGCCCCGCGTCTCGGCCACGCGCAGCACCCGCGCGTATGCATCGGGCAGCGTGATCTGCAGCGCTACGCGCCCGATCGAGTGCAGCAGCCCGGCGACGAACGCGGTCTCGGGCTTGACGTCGAACGTCTTGTGCGCCTGGGCGATCATCTCCGATGCCGAGGCCACCGCGATCGCGTGCCGCCAGTGGCCCGGCCCGTCGAACCCGCCCGTGTCCGTCGCATTCTGCTCACCGGAGAGCAGATCGAAGACCTCGATGCTCAGCATCGCGCTGATCACCGCGTCGAGCCCGAGCAGCGTGATCGCGCGGTTCACGCTCGTGATCTTGTCGCCTAGCCCAGTGTCGGCCCGCCGGCACATGCTCAGGACCTTGCCGGTCAGCGAAGGGTCGGCCTCGATCAGCCGTGCGAGCTCGGCGATGTCGACCTCGTCGTGCGAGCCGGCGCTCAGGACCTTCTGCGCGACTGTTGACAGCGTGGGCAGCATGCCCAGCCGCTCGATGATCATCTCGACATGGCGTGCGCGGGCCTGCCCGCCGGGTGTTCCCACGGGTCTGCCCTCGCTAGTGCCGCCCGTTGGAATCGGTCGAGCGTGACTCCAAGGCCAGCAGCGCCTCGATCCGGCCGGTGAGTTCCTCGAGGTCGAACGGCTTCTGCAGGAAGTCGTCAGCGCCCGATTCCATTAGCCCCTCGACCTCGCTTGGCTCGATCACGCCCGAGATGAAGATGATCTTGGTATCGGCCAGGTCGTCGTGCTCGCGGATCCGCTGGCACACGATGTTGCCGTTGATGTCCGGCAGCATGTAGTCCAGCACGATCAGGTGCGGCCTGAAGCTGTGCGTCAGCAGCCCCGCGTCGTAGCCCGTCTCGCAGGTTTCGACCTCGAACCGCGGGTCGTCGCCCAGGATGTCGCGGAACAACTCGACGATCTTGGGGTCGTCGTCGACACACAGGATCCGCCGGGTGCTGCCCTCGAGCGCGTCCAGCGGGATGTCGTTGGCCTTCATGAAGCGGATCAGCTCTTCACGCGGGATCCGCCGAAACTTCGAGCCCGGCACACGAAAGCCCGTCAGCCGACCCGAGTCGAAGCAGCGGATGATCGTCTGCTGGCTGACCTTGCAGACCGTCGCGGCCTCACCGGTTGTGAAGATCCGCTTCCGGCTCAGATCGTCCGAAGAACTGGATGACTGGTTCGGATCCGCCATTGGAACAGCCCCACCAGCGGAGTACCCGCTCGGTGTCGTCATCGGCGGCTGCCCGCCCCAACTTCACAGGTGACCCGCAGTTGGGGCGATAACTCAACTCGGACCCGGTTTCCCGCGCAACTCTCGCCACCGCGTCACCGCCTCGGCCTCTCGCCCGTACAAGGGAGCCGCGTTTCCCGCCTGAACAGGCGAAAACCGGGCCGAGAGCGCCAGGCACGACTCTGGCGAAAAAACTGGCTGGGCCGTGTCACACCCCGTGCTGGTGGCGGCATCCCGGAAGGATTCGGGCAGGAATCGGTCGCCCACGAGGGTCTCGCTGGGCAGCAAGTTCAGGTCCGCCGCCGACATCAGGGAGCCGCCGCCGACCATCGCGCCGTCTGCGTCAAAGCGGGTCACCCACGCCGACTCAGCCTTGCTGGCCAGGCAGACCACCAGCGGCCCCCGACCCGCCATCGCGAGGGCCACCACCGCCGCGGAGGGCACCGCGACGACCGGGCAGCCCGTCGCGAGGGCGATCAGGTTGGCCGCCGACGTCGCGATTCTGAGCCCTGTGTACCCGCCAGGCCCCACCGACACCGCAACTCTGTGGATATCGCGAGGCGTTCGACCCAGATTCCTGAACAGCCGGTCGATCGCCGGCATCAGCAAGTCGTCATGCCGTTCGCCGACGCCCAGGGGCTCGATGCCCAGCACCTCGCACGACTCGGCCGAGACCAGCCCGAGGGCCACGCCGGGCTCGCTGTCGACTTCAGTCCGCGCGCTTGGGTTGCTCGACTCGATCGCCAGCGTCACCACGGGATCAGCAGGGTTCGTCTCAGCCATCGCCGGCTCCCGGCTTGTTCCGCCGGCGGGCCTTGGTCTGGCTCCGCTCTCGCTTGGCCTTGAGCCGCCGCTCGATCGCCCCGCGCGAGGGCTTGGTCTTCTTGCGGGGCGTGGGCCTGACCATGGCCTTGGCGACCAGCGTTCGCAGCCGACCCAGGGCCGCGTCGCGGTTCCGCTTCTGGCTCCGCTCCTCGTCGGCGGCGATGACCAGCTCATCGGCGTCGTTCACCAGCGACCCCGCAAGCCGGCGGAGCCTCGCTCTCGCCCCGTGCGGCATGTCGATCGCCTCGATCGCCACCCGCAGCCGGGCCTTGGTCGCCCGCTTGTTCACGTTCTGCCCGCCGGGGCCCGAGCTCGAGACAAACTCGAACTGGATGTCACCCTCGGCGACGTTCGCACCGGGGGCGAGGCGCAGCCGCGAGCCGTCACTGTGGTGTTCATCCGCCGACGGCACGACCCGGCCCTCCCGGGGACGGTACGCTCCACCGGCGGTTGATTCGCGCAGACCGACGCGGGCCGACGCTGCACGGAGGCACAGCCCGCGTGAGACGATGGATTGCCGCCATTCTGCCGTTGCTGTCCGTCGCGCTCTGCGCCGCACAAGGTGACGACCCTCAGCCGGCTCCGACCGATGTCGTTGATGCCCAGCCCGACACCGCCGAGCCTCCGCGCCGCTACGGCTTCTTCTCGGGCACCTACGAGCACGCGCCGAGGCCCATCTGGACCGCCGAGGTCGAAGCCAACGCCTGGTACGCCTCGCCCGGCGGCGACATCTCCATCGGCGACATCGAGCCCGCCGGCACGGCCGAGTTCAACCTCGACTCCCCCCGCGCCACGCCCATGGTCGAGGCGCACCTGCGCTACGACCCCTGGACGTTCACCGTTCGCGGCTCATTGCTCGACGTCGGCGCCCGCACAACCCTGTCCGAGCCGGCGACGCTCGGGCCCGCGACGTTCGCCGCGGGCGACTCGGTCAGCAGCGGCTACCGGCTCGACGAGTGGGTGCTCCGCGCCGGATACCGGGTCTACCAGTTCGACGCCGACGCCAACGCGCAGGGCAGGCCCCTGCTCTCGGTCGGGCTTGATCTCAAGGGCGGCATCCGCGTGTACGACGGCACGTTCGGCGTCGAGGGCCCGATCAGCTCCGCCGGCGCGTCGTTCACGCACGTCGAGCCGCTTGTCGGTTTCACCGCCGACATCGCGTTCGAGGACCGGTACGAGATCCAGTTGCAGAACACCCTGGGCGGCAGCCCGACAATCGACGACCGAAGCTCGTTCACGTTCGACGTCCAGGCGACGTTCAAGTACCGTTTCGTGGACAACGCCGCATTCCAGCTCGGCTATCGGCTCCGACGGACGGTGCTGACCGGCAGCGACTACGAGCTCGACGGAGCCGTCGCGGGCCTGTTCGCCGGGCTGACGGTTCGGTTCTGAGACGAACTTCGGCGCTCTCGGACCACGCTGCGTCGACGACGACCCGCGTCACGCACTCTCAGCGGGCATCGTCTCAACATGACCGACAATCCGCGTAGATTGGCTGCACCACCGGACTTTCGCGAGCCGGGCTTGGGTGCTACGCTAGCCGATCGGTGGGTCGGTTCGCCCGGTCCGGTGTGTGCACACGGGTGACGGCTTCCATCAGCCTACATCGTCTCTGGGGGACGGACGACCGCATGGCAACGGTGACCAAGAAAGACCTGATCGACCGCATCGCCGAAGAATCCGGCGAAACTCGCGTGGTCTCCAAAAAGATCGTCCAGCAGTTTCTCGACGAGATCGTCCGCGAGCTCGCCAAGGGCAACAGGCTGGAGTTCCGCGACTTCGGCGTCTTCGAGGTCAAGGAGCGCCAGGCCCGCACAGCCCAGAACCCCCGCACGCTCGAGCGCGTGCACGTGCCGGCGAAGAAGACCATCAAGTTCAAGCCCGGCCGACTGATGCGCGACGGCGTCGAGAAGACGACCGAGGACCGCATCGCCGAGATCAAGCTCGCCCCAGCGAGCGTCCACGCCGAGTAATCAGTTCCCCAAACGCCCTCTCGCGTGAGCGAGGGGCTCGTCTGACGCTTCCGTCGCGCGTCAGTGGGTGAGTGCGTTAACCGGGGCCGCGCCGGGGGCGAGGCGGAGCATGCGTTCGAGCGCGAGCAGTGACTGCTCTCGCGTCTGCTCGGGAACGCGGATCACGTTGGGGACCTGCGGCTCGCGGGGCTTGCCGCTGGGGCTGATGCCGCAGAGCATGTCGAGCGACCAGAGCAGGTGCGGCTCGTCGATGCGGTACATCGTCGTGCACAGGCACTGGCAGTCGCTGAGGATGCGCACCTTGACGCCGCGCTCGGCCGAACGCTGCCGCAGGCGGTTCACGAGGTTGTGCTCGGTACCCACGGCCCACCGCGTGCCGGGCTCGGCGTCCTCGATCTGCTTGAGGATGTACTCGGTCGAGCCCGAGTCGTCCGCGAGATCAACGACCTCTTTCGCGCACTCGGGGTGCACGATCACGTTCCACGGCCTCTCGTCAGGCGAGGCGTCGCTGAGCGCCCGGATCTCGCCGACATGCTCGGACCGGAAGAGCTTGTGCACCGAGCAGTGGCCCGCCCAGAGGATGACCTGCGTGTCGCGCAGCTGGTCCTCGGTCATGCCGCCGAGTGCTTGGCCCTTGCGGACCAGCTTGGGGTTGTAGAGCGCGGCGTGCTTTGATACGTCGATGCCAAACTTGTGTGCTGTGTTCCGACCCAGGTGCTGGTCGGGCAGGAAGAGGATCTTGATTTCTTCCTTGTCGCCCTTCGGGATCTCGCCGCCCTCGGCCGCCCACTTAAAGACGAGATCCGCGTTCGAGCTGGTGCAGCACGCGCCGCCGTTCGCGCCGACGAAGGCCTTGATCGCCGCCGACGAGTTCACGTACGTGATCGGGATGACCCTGCCTCGGAAGCCCTGGGCGCCGAGGGTCTCGTGGATCGTGTCCCACGCCTCGAAGCAGTCGTCCTCCTGCGCCATGTCGGCCATGGAGCAGCCGGCCGACAGGTCTGGGAGCGTGACGGTGACACGCTCGGGCGTAAGCATGTCGGCGGTCTCGGCCATGAAGTGCACGCCGAGGAAGATGATGTGCTCGACCGGCTTGGCGCGGACAACGTCGGCCGCCATCTGGCTGAGCTTCAGGCTGTCGCCGGTCAGGTCGGCGTGGCGGTACACGGTATCGGTCTGATAGTGGTGGCCCAGGATGACGAGCCTGTCGCCGAGCTGTTCCCGACGCGCAGCGATGTCCCGGGCGAGGTCGGCCGAGTCGGCCAGCGTGTACCGTTCATGCAGGGAGGGCTGCCAGAGCATGCGCGCCTTTCCGTACTTCCACCGGGTGTCCACCACACCCGAGTAATCATAGGGGTGCGTTCGGGGCCTCGCGGGCTCTGGATGTCCGGTCGTATGTCCGGTCGTATGTCTGGTCTGATGGCCGGAACGAAGGCGGGGCGGCCGGGAACCGATTCAGGCCGCCCGGGGCGAGGGCACGATGCTGTCGACCACGACGGGCGATTCAAACGCCAGCGCCAGGCTTGTCGACTCGTCGTCCCTGTCAACGCGAACAATCTTTGCCAGCAGCGTCTCGCCATGGGTCACCGTCGGGTGCCCGTGCCAGGAGACTGCGAGGACGACCGGCGTGCCGACCTCGAAGCTGTGGACGCCCTCGACACTGACGCGGACGCCGCCCGCAGAGACATCGCGGGTGATGGCCGGTCGGTAGCTCACGCGGGGCGAGATCTTCAGCTTGCAGGCGCGGGCCAGCGGGATACGTGGGAACCGCCGCCGCTCGCCGGCCGATCGCGGGCGGAGCTCGAAGATGCGGTCCTTGTTGATCATGTCTGGCTCCGGTGGGCCTGAAGAACGATGCCGATGGGCCCGGGTCGGCTATCGGATGGCCGGGTCGCCGACTTGTGCGGGTTGTGCCAATTTCGCCACGGGCCTGCTTCGCTCGCAAGCCCGGGCCGCCCGGCCGCCGATGGGACTCTGCGATGCAGAACCGAACCAGCTCTTTCGATGACTCAGGTGCCCAGAGCGCCGAACCGGCGATCAGCGTGCTCATCCCGACCCGAGGTCGGCCGGAGGCGGTGGGGCGGCTGCTCCGCTCGCTCGAGAACCAGAGCCTCGCCGCCGACCGCTTCGAGATCGTCGTCGGTGTCGACGGCAGCGGTGGACCCGCGATCGACGGGCCGTGGCGCACCGAGCGGTTCCAGCACCGGGGCCCAGCCGCGACGCGCAACAGCCTTGTGAATCTCGCACGCGGCCGGTTCGTGCTGTTCCTCAATGATGATGTCACCGCCGACCATGAGCTGGTCGAGACGCACCTCAACGCGCAGGAGTCGGCATCGAAGCCGAGCATGATCCTGGGCCACGCGCCCTTCGCCGTGCCGGCCGATGACCGGCTGTTCGACCGCCTGATCCGCGAGACGTCGATGGTCTTTTTCTACGACCGCATGCACGGCTGCGAGCCCGACCGCGACTGGGGCTACCGCCACGCGTGGACGCTGAACCTCTCCGTGCCGACACCGCTCGCGAGCGAGCACGGCTTCAGCGAAGCGCTCGAACGCGCCATGTTCGAGGATCTCGAATGGGCCTGGCGCGTGCAGCGAGCAAGCGGCGCGCCGGTTCTGTACAGACCGAACGCGGTCGTCACGCATCACCACCGGTACGAGCCTCGGGACTACCTTGCACGCGAGCGTGAGCTCGGTCGGCAGGCCGTTCGCCTCGCGGAGGTCAACGCCGAGTGCGCCCGCGAGCTCTTCGGCCGCGACCCGCGCGATGCGGGGTTCGTCGACGAGTGCCGGGCGCGCATCGAGCGTGATGCGCCGCAGGTTGAGCCGTTGATCGACAGCTTCCGTGCGCTCGCCGACATGCCCGCGTCCGCGGCGGGCGACGCGCGGCTCCTCCGCGTGCTGTACGAGCATCACCTGCCGCTCAAGCGGCACCTCTGGCGCCACGGGCTTGTCGAGGCGTCGTGGTCACGCGACGCGGCGGCCTAGGGCCCGTCGGCGTACAGCCTGTGCACGGTCAGGCCCTGCCGCTCGTACACGGCCCGCCGCCGCCAGACCTCGGCCTCGTGCAGGTGCGTTGAGATGACGACGTGCGTTGCTCCGAGTGTTGCAGCCTCACTCGGGTCGACGATTGGGACGCCGAGCATGGCCTCACCGTGTCGCTGCCGGTCGTCGTCGGTGATGCAGACAACGTTCGCATGTCGAACCGCGTCCGCGAGCGCGCGGGTGTGCGCTCCCGCGCCGTGCAGCGCGATCGGTGCACCGCCGAGCCGATCGACGACTCGAGCGAAACGCTGGGGCGCATCCGCCGGCACCGAGCCCGTGCCCGACGCCGCCTCGAACGAAACCGGTCGGTTGGTCGGCCACGGTCGCGGCGCGTCCTCCGCCACACGGCCAATCAGCGACGACCAGCGGTCGACATGGTGTTCTATCGAGAACGAAGCCAAGGCGTGCGCATGACATCGTTTGCTTAGTTCATCAAGATCGCGACGCCGGAGGGTCTCAATCGCGTCGGCGAGCGCGATGCCGACGCGTGGTTCCTCGTCGTCGGGTGTCACGCTGGCGATCTCGCCCGTCCGCCCGGGCAGAACCGCCTCGGCCGTGCCCGATCGGCTCGGCGCAACCACGGGGATGCACCCGTGCGCGAGGGCCTCAAGCATGGCGATGCTCAGGCCCTCGAACCGTGACGGCAGGACAAAGGCGTCGTGGGCGTCGAGCTGCTCTGCGAGTGCCTCGGGCGTTGCCGGGGGTCGGATGGTGATCGATGACGCGTCGCTGCAGGCCACGCGCAGGTCATCGATCGCTGGACCGTCACCGATGATCGTCATCTCGTGCGCGATGCCGCGTCGTTCGAGCTCGTGCGAGAGCGCCGGCAGCGCGAGCACCCGCTTCTGGCGGTGCTCCAGCCGGCCTGCGTACAGCAGCCGGAGCGGCCGTCCACCGATCGGCTCGCGGGCGGCGACACGCGAAGGCACCTCGACGCCGTAGGCGACCCGCTCGATCGCCGAAGCCCGATTCGGAGCGATCGCCGAGAGTTCTGTCGTGAGCATCTTGCTGACGCCGACCATCGCGTGGAGCATCGGCTCGTAGTGGCCCAGCACGCAGGTGTCGTAGCCGTTGTCGCTGTGCGCGACGCCGATGGCTCGGATCGCATCACCCCGAGTCCTCGTCAGTTCGGCCGCGACCGCGAACGGGCCGGCGTGCTGACCCAGAACGAGCGCGACCGGGGATCCGCCGCCGAGGTCTTCGATCGCCGTGCTGTATCGATCGACGAACCGACCCGGCTCCGCATCCTCGATCGGCGGCAGGTCTCCGCAGTCGACGACCGTGACGCGGGCGTCGATCGGCAGTTGCAGCCGAGGGATCGATGGGTTTGCCGCGTGCAGCAGCAGGCCGACGCGCCCGCCGCGGTCGGCGAGGCCGTTCGCAAGTCTCACCGCGAACCGCGCGACCCCGCTCACGCCGAGCCCACCCGGCAGGGAGATCAGGCAGGACGGGCTCGATCGTTCAGACTGCAAACTCGGCCTCCAAAACATGGCCATTATCGGCGATTTCGGCCGATTCACTCGATCTATGGCGTCGTTTCGACCGGGGCCCCGCCCCAGCGACATCGTGTTTGTGCAGGCCGACAACGCTGTCGATCACCTGCCCGGCGTGCGCGACGAGCTCGCGGCGCGCGGTCTGACCAGCGCCCGGCAGGACGAGCCGTTCGCCCCGCCGGTCATCGCTCCGGGCACCAAGGTCGTCGTCGCCACGCTCACCGCGCCGCGCTGCATGTCCGCGCTCCGTCAGGCGGCCCGCGTCAACGCCCGCACCGCGCTCCTGCTCGACGGCATCACCGACTGGCGCAACACGCTGATCAACCCCAGGCAGACCGAGAGCTATCTCAGGCCCGCCGGCGTTGATCTGGTCTTGTGCAGCGGGCTGAGCGACGCGCGCGTGCTCCGAGCGCTCGGCAACCGCGCCGCGGCGACCGGCCTGCCTCGCATCGATGCCGCGTTCGGTCCGGTGCCCTCATCGAACGATCGACGTACCGGGCCCGTGCTCGTCGCGACCGCGAACACCCCCGCCTTCAGCAGCGAAGAGCGTCAGCGTTTGCTTGATGCGCTCCGAGAGCTTCGCGACGAAGCCTGTTACGCCCGCGTGCCGCTGCTCTGGCGTCTCACCGCGGGGCTCGATGATGAGCTGGGTGTCGAGAGCGACCGCCGATCGCTGCATGATGTACTGCCGGAGGTTCGCGCAACGATCTGCACGCCGAGCACGATGCTCATCGAGTCGATGCGGGCCGGTGTGCCGACGGCCTTGCTACACGCGGAGCCCACACCGCTCTGGCACGCCGCGCCGTGGGTCTGGCAGCCGAGCGATGCCCCGGCGATTGCCGATCCAACCGGTGTGCAGGCGCCTCCAGGCGGGCTCGCGCGATGGGTCGACTCGCCGGCCCGCTTGCTCCGCCAGCTCTCGATGCCAACCCGCGAGCAGCTCGATCGTCAGCGTGACTGTCTGCAGTGGCTCGACGCATCGAGCGCCGGCGCGCGATCATCGGAGCTCGTCGCCGAAAAACTCGCCCAGCTCGCGCGAACTTCGCCGACGCGATCCGTCGCGTTTGAGCATGGCGCCGATGCCCGGGTCATTGTCTCGATCTCAAGCGCCGAGGGTGCACGGTTCGAGCAGATCGTCGAGCATCAACACAGGCTCGACAACGCCGCACGGCGAGCGGGCTACACCGTCAAGCCGATCGTGATCGCGTGGGACGATGCCGACGAGCGTTCGCTGCAAACCAAAGGACCGGAGGTCACGGTCTGCCGGCTCGACGCGAGCGCAGCGTGTGACACGAACGCCGCTCGGCTGCGCGACGCGATCGGTCCGACGCCCATCGCGATCATGGTTCACACCGCCGACACGCCTCGGATGATCGCCCAGCATCTCGGGCTCGGTGTCCCGGTCATGGTGGTCGCTCACGATGATAGCGAGACGTTCGCCGGCTGGCGGTCGGCGTGGCCCTGGTCGGGCGCGGCCGCGCCGACGGATCGCGACAGACAACGCGTCGAGCAGCACGCCGGCCGCCGGCCCGTGCGCACGTTTGCCGAGATCGATGCCGACTGCGTCGGCGCGCTGGAAGCTTTGCTAACGCATGCACAGACGACAGGGGATCACGCCAGACGGTGCGCTCCCTCGCTCGAGCGTCTGCCCGCGCGGAGCCCCCGCCGGAGCGGCCGCCGGAAGATCGTGAGCCTCATCGCGTACGAGGAGTCGCCGCTGGGCGGCGTAACGATGTTCTCGCGAAGGCTCGCGGACGCCTTCGCTGATCGGCCCGACCTGGGCTATGACTTGCACACGCTGTTCGTTGCGTGGGATGCGTCAAGCACTTCGCGAGCCGCCGAGATGCTCGGCGAGAACGCAACAATGTGCGTGCTCGATCGCTCGAAGCCGATGCACGACATCCTCGATCACCTGCGCGAGTCCGTCGAGCTGTGCGAGCCGGACATCGTGCTGCCGAACTACACCGATGCGAACGCGATGGTCGCGGCGCAGCTCCGGCACACCGGCGTCCGCTGCGTCGGCATCGCGCACACCGACGATGACTCGTACCGCGAGCTCTTGCTGCACAGCGAGTGGGACGGCGCGGTGGCCGTGAGCGAGTCCATCCGCGCCTGGCTCGGCCCGCTCGCGGGCGATCGGCCCTGTGCGACGATAACCTACGGCATTCCGATCGCAGACCAGCCGCGCACCCCGCCGTCATGTCGGCTGCTTGAGATCGCGTATCTTGGACGCGTTGTGCAGCCGCAGAAGCGCATCATGGATCTCCTGCCGGTGATGCAAGAGCTCGAGAGGCTCGGTGTCGAGGCTCGGCTGCACATCGTGGGCGACGGCGCGGCGCTCGGCCAGCTGCGACGCGCGTTTGTGCAGGCCCAGCTCGATCATGTGACGATCGAGTTCCACGGCGAGCGCGACGCAGACTGGGTCGCGTCGTTCCTGCCGAGTGTGGATGTGAGTATCTTGGTCAGCGAGGCCGAGGGCACAAGCATCTCGATGCTCGAGGCGATGGGCGTCGGTGTTGTTCCCGCGGTGACACGCGTCTCGAGCGGCGCAGACGAATGGGTCGAGCCGCGTGTGAGCGGCGTGGTGGCACCGATCGGTGATGCGGAGGCGATGGCCGCGGAACTCGCGTGGCTCGCCGAGGACCGCGGAAGGCTGGGCGCGATCGGCGCCGAGGCGTACCGAAGAGTGTCGGCGACACAATCGGTCGCAGCGATGGCCGAGCGATACGCCGACGTGTTCGACGCGGTCATAGCTCGCCCAATGGACCGGCGTCCCAGCGTGGCGGGTGTCACGCCGATCGAGCCCTTCCGCTGGGCGAGCTGCGACACGAGCGATCGCGATATTGAGCGAGACTGGACCGTGCGCCGGCTGCGGGAGGCCGGCTTCGAGCGCATCGCGACACAGCCGGGTGAGACCGGCGATGTGGTCGTTCAGCACGCGCACCCCGGGCCGAGCGCCGAGGTTGTCGCGGGCGTGCCGGTTGTCCGTTTCGGCGAGCGCCCGTCGCGCGACGGGCTCGTGCCGCACGTCGAACGGCTCGCGGCCGACGGCTTCGGTCGCATCGCGATCTACGGGCTTGGTCGGCACACGCAATGGCGCGCTGGGGTGTTTCATCGCCGAGAACTCCCCGTTGTCGGCATCATCGACGACACGCCACCACCGTCGGGCGAGGCGTTCGGACTACCGGTCGTGACGCTTGATGACGCCGTCGATCGCCTCCGTCCGGATGCCGTGCTGCTGTCATCGGACGCATGGGAGGTACCGATGCGCGAACGGGCCAGGCCGCTCGAGGTTGCGGGCGTTCACGTTCGAGGCATCTACAGCGAGCCGCGTCAGGCCGCGACGGTGCCGGCTGCGTCGATCGACGCGTAGTGGTCGATGATCCGCCGAGCGAGCACGCTGTGCGTGCAGTTCTCGCGAACGAAACGGAGCACGCGCTCACGCTGGGCATCGCGCCACGCGGGGTCCGCGGCGCACCGCACGACACGCTCGAGCGACGGCGCGTCCCACACGCCGAGTTCGAGCAGGCCGACGGCTTCGTCAGCGTTGATCACACCCGGCGGCAAGAGTGAGGCCGACTCCGCGGGATCGGCGAAGACATAGGGGTACGACCGGCCGTTGAGCAGCGAGCCGAGCTTTGTGAAGCGCTCGCCACCATCGACGCGGTAGAGCGGGATCGCGATCTGGCCGGGCAGACCGGGCGTGGGCGTGCCAAGGTCGGTGCTGCTCGAAAGAACCTGCTGCTTGATCGCCCACCGCGCGTGCTCGATCGATGAGCCGGTCGCCAGCACACTCGGCAGCCCGCCGGCGAGCACGCACTCGGCGACACGCTGGTGCAGGCTGGTCAGCACGGTTGCGTCGAGCGTCACGCGCGCCGAGGCGTACGCGGTGCAGATCGGCGTGCCGTGTTCGAGTGTCCCGCGCGCGTGCTGCGCGAAGATCGCGTGCGCGTCCCACCCCTTCCCGTAGATCGCCAGCCGCCAGCTGTTCCTCTCGGCAACATCGCGCGCCCAGCCCAGCGCGCGGTGCCGGCACGCGCGGTCGTAGACTCGGAACGCAACGTTCTGAAACAAATTCTCGCGTGTCTCGGCGTCGGTGGAAGACGCGGACTCATTTACCATTGCCTCGCACCGCCGCCAGCCACGCACACGCTCGATGGGCTCCTCGGCGAGTGCGAGCGCGGCATCGGAGATTCGCTCAACAATCGCTGCTGCGGCTGGAGAGCTCGACACCTCATCGATCAGCCTCGCCCGCATGGCCTCGGGCGTTTCGCTGTGGTTCGTGAACGCTGCGATCTCGCACTCGAGGTCGCCCGCGAGTGTTGGGTCGACCCGTGCGGTGCTGAACTTGGCCTCGCTCGCGACCATGGGGACCGAGATTGATCGGCTCGCCTCGTAGCCGAGGTCGGCACGCATCGTCGGCGTGATGTGACCGATCGCAAGATCCGCCGGGCCGATGGAACAGCCAGCCTTCGAACGAAGCAGGTGCGGCATCGCGTCCTGCACCCAGGTCACCCACGGCACATTCCTCGGCATGACACGCTCGCCGAGCAGCGCGTCCGCGTCGTCGCGCGTGTGGTTCGCGCACACGATTAGGTCCGGATCGAACTCCGCAAAGACGCGCGAATAGCCCAGCGGTGTCAGCCGCCGATGATCGTTCGGCTCGGTGATGATCCGTGTCGAAGCACCACGCGCTTCAAACTCGCGCGCGAGATCTTCGATCATGGGCCTGAGCACGGTCGTGAACCGACCTGCGATGAGCGCGACTCTCGGTTGGTCGCCAGCAACGGCTCGCACGCGGGTATCGATCGAGCGGCTGCGATCGCGCTCGCAGATGGTCTTGAGGCACGCCACGTGTTCGGCGTCGTGCCGACGCGAGGCGCTCTGCATCGCCGCGGCGAGTGCCGGGCCAACCCGCGTTCGCAGCGTCGCGAGCGGCACGACCGGGCCGTTGTGCGACACGCCGGGTTCCCCCTCGATCGCCCGAGCGAGATCGGCGGCCGCCGACGGCCCGACAAACCATTGCACACGGTCTTGCGCGATCAGATCGCGGACCGCCTCGGGCCCTGCAAGCGACAGTCCATCGAGCAACTCGGCCGCGTCGGCTTGCACGATCCGGATGCCGGGCGCGTAGCCCTCGGTTGCCGTAGCTGACACCATATCGAGCGCCAGCCAGGGCGGGTCGATGCCTTCGATGGTGATCGGCGCTGCGCTGCCCGACAGCGCCGTGCCGTGCTGCTTGATCAGAGTATTGCTCGCGCCTTTGTGATTGCCGATGAGTTCAATCGACCCGTTCTCACGCCGCCGTACTGCGTTGCCGTCCTGGGCGATGTAGACGGTCGTACGCAGGTTGTCGCGTCGCCAGCGCTCGGCTTCTGCGCTGAGGTCGATAGCTCGCTCGCCGAGCGCAGAGACCACCGCGGCTATCCGTTCGTGAAGTGTCTCGGCCTCGACCGCGGTGCCGACGACGCCATTGATCAAGCCGCGGCAGGCGGCAACGCCCGGGTGCTGGGTCGCTGCGGGAAAGGCTTGGCAGAGCCGGTCAAGGGTTTCTGTCGCGAGCGCCGGGATGCCGAGCCTCGCCCACGCCTCGGCGGCGGGCAGCAGAAGCTCGGGATCATCGATGCGAGCGTTCGAGGCTGCGGCCGCGACCTCCCACCACCGGCCGGCGTGGGCCAGGTGCTTCATCTGATCAGCCCGCATCGCCCCCATTCAAGTTGTATCGGCGCGTGATGCCCCGTGGCGTGGAAACTCTTGGTCGCCGTGCAGGCATCCGCCCGATACTCCTTCTCATGGCAGGAGCCAGCACACTGGCGAAGGTCGTTGACCGCGCCGAACTGCTCGAGCATCGGCGAAGCGCCCGCGAACGCGGCGTGAAGGTCGTCCTGTGCCACGGCTGCTTCGACATCGTCCACCCGGGCCACGTGCGGCACCTCAGGCAGGCCCGGTCGATGGGCGACATCCTTGTCGTGTCGATCACGGGCGACGCGCACATCAACAAGGGCGCGGGCCGGCCGCTGATCCCGCAGGAGCTCCGCGCCGAGAACCTCGCGGCGCTCGACATCGTCGACTTTGTGCATGTCGATCCGAACCCGACCGCCCTCGACCTGTTGCAGAACCTCCGGCCCGATGTCTACCTCAAGGGCCGGGAATACGAGTCCAACGGCGACCCGCGGTTCCGCGCCGAGCGCGATGCGGTGGAGTCCGCCGGCGGTCGGGTCGTGTTCAGCTCGGGAGACGTCGTCTTCAGCTCGACCGCGCTGATCGGCTCACTCGAACAGGCGATCGACCCCTCGCACGCCCGGCTGGCGCAGCTGCTGGCCGACCCGTCGCTCTCGCAGCCGAGGCTCGACGAGCGCATCGCCGCGTTCCGCGGCAAGCGGATGACCATCATCGGAGAGGCGATCATCGATTCATACGTCCTGTGCGATCGGCCCGATGTCGCCGGCGAAAGCCCGATCCTGACCCTGCGCCCGCTCGAGACCCGGCAGTACGACGGCGGCGCGGCGGTCATCGCCCGGCACGCCGCGGCGCTCGGTGCATCACCAACGCTTGTGACCGCGCTGCCGCCCACCGACGAGGCCGAACAAATGGTCCAGCGGCTCCGCGCCGAGGGCGTCGAAGTCCTCTGGGTGCCGGTCAGCGGCCTGCTCGCCGAGAAGCAGCGGTTTGTCATCGGCGCCCAGAAGGTCGTGAAGGTCGACCTCGTTCGGCCCATGGTGCTCGACGCCGGCCAGCGCGATGCGCTCGTGGGGCTCGTCGCCGCGGCGCCGAAGCCCGACGCGGCCGTCATTGCCGACTTCGGTCTCGGCCTGCTCACACGCCCAACGATCCAGAGCCTCGCCCGCGAGTGCCGCAAACGCGGCGCGTTCGTCTCCGGCGACGTCAGCGGTCGGCGTAGCGATCTCGCCGGCATGAAAGGCCTGGACCTCGTCGCGCCGAGCGAGTCCGAGCTCAGGGACGCGACGCACAGCCACGATGAGGCGCTGCCCGCCGCGGTCGCCAAGCTGCTGGAGCCCACGGGCATCGGACGGGCGATCGTCACGATGGGGCCAGAGGGCGCGGTGGGGTTCGAGCCGCTCGGCGCGTCGGCCGTCACAGGCGACGCGTTCGCGACCAGCCTCAAGGCCGAGCACGTGCCCGCGCTCTCGCCCGCCGCCATCGACGTCCTCGGCTGCGGCGATGCACTGCTGACCGTCGCGACGCTCACGTTCGCAACGGGCGGCACGATGCTCGAAGCATCGTTCCTCGGTTCTGTTGCAGCGGGGTTGCATGCCAGGCGTTTCGGTAACCCGCCCGTGTCGGCAACAGATCTCCGGCGGGGCGTGAACGGTTTGCACTCGGCCCATCTCGCGTTCGCACCGTCCGACGAGATCGAGAGCCGAGCCGACACCCGCCGCGCTTCCTGATTTCGTTCACGCCGCCTAGCGCAGGACCGAAGCCATGATCAGTTTCGTTTTCCCGACCCGCAACCGACATGCACAACTCGCGCAGACGATCGATGCCGTCGCCAAGCTCGGCATCGCCGATTCTGAGGTGATTGTTGTCGACAACGCGTCGCAGTCGCCGGTGAAGTGCGACTCACCGAGTACGGACCTCCGTGTTCGGGCGATCGCGCTGCCGGAGAATCTCGGCGCAGCCGCACGCAACATCGGCGCACGCGAGGCGATCAACGACTGGATCGTCATGCTCGACGACGACTCGCACCCGCTCGATGCGGGTGTCGTGGATGCGATCGCCGACGCCGGCCCGCGCGTGGGCGCGATCGCTGCGGACATCCGCCTGCCCGACGGTTCCCGCGAGCGGGGCGGTCTGCCCGAGGTCTTCGTCGGCTGCGGCGTCGCCATCCGCCGGGGGCTGTTCCTGTCGCTCGGCGGCTACGACCACGCGTTCGGCTACTACGCCGAAGAGTACGACCTCTGTGCGAAGCTGATTGCCGCCGGATACCGCGTCGGGTTTGATCCGCGCTTCCGCGTGCTCCATCGGAAGGTGGACACCGGCCGGGACTTCGGCATGATCCTGGGCCGGCTCGTCCGCAACAACGGCTGGGTGCTGACGCGGTACTCTCCCGAAGCCGAACTGGGGCGATCGCTTGGCGAGATGCTTCGGCGGTACGCGCGTATCGCGGAGGCTGAGGGCGTTGCAGAGGCGTTCGCGGAGGCGCACGACGAGCTGCGATCAACCATCGACGACCAGCAGCGGACGCCGCTTTCGCGGCAGCACTGGGAACGCTTCACGGGTCTTGCCGCCGCCCGCGAGACAATCGAGATGCGTGTTCCCCCGAGCGCCCGCACCGCCGCGATCATCGAGCCCGGCAAGAACGAGCCGCAGGTCCGCGAGGCGATCGCGCGGCACGGTCTGATCATCGTGGGCGATGCGGCCGACGCCGACGTCCGCGTCATCGGTACGCTCTCGCCCGGCCCGATGCTCGACGCGATGGATAGACACGCCGGCGACACGCAGTTGCTCGCTCCATGGCTCGGCGCGATGCCTACGCAGACTCGCCGGGCGTCGGCAGCCTGAGCGCCTCGGCCGTCGGCCCGCCTGGCAGGATGCACGACACGATCTCCCGCAGCGCGTGCCGCTGGCCAGGCCAGAGCAGTTCGCTCTCGTCGAGCCCGACCCACTTGTGCGCATTGTGCTCGTCGTTGAGCACCGGCTCGAACGTCTCGTGCGCAATCACAACAAACCGCGGGCTCAGATGCACCTCGTCGCGGTCGGCGAGAAAGAACGGGAACGTTTGTTCGAGCTGGTACCACGACTCGATGTGCGACGGACCGAGCGCGATCTCTTCGCGCAGTTCGCGGAGCGCAGTCTCGATCGCGCGCTCGCCGGCCTCGACATGCCCCATGATCGGGTGCCACTGCCCGAGCAGCGGCTCGCGCGATCGTCGGAGCATGAGCAGCTGATCGGCGCGGATGACGTAGACGTCGACGATGTCCGTGCGCACGCGGGGCCCGTTCACGGCGCGACGCCTTCGCACAACTCGAGAAACGGCCGGGCTTTGACAAGCGTCTCGAGCCATTCGCCGTGCGGATCGGAGTCGGCCACGATGCCTGCGCCGACCGGGTAGCGGCAGACGCCGCCCTCAACGATGGCCGTACGGATCGTCACCGCGAGCGACGCCGAGCCGTCGTCGCCGATGAACCCGGTCGCGCCGCAGTACGCCCCGCGCGACGCGTCGCCGAAGCCGAGGTCGCGTTCGAGCTCGTTGATGATCTGCATGGCCCGGACCTTCGGCGCGCCGGTGATCGAGCCCGGCGGCACCGTGGCTTGCAGCAGCTCAGCGATGCCGACGCTGTGGCGGAGCTCGCCGGAGACTGTCGCGACGCCCTGCCACACGTGCGGCGTGATGTCGGTTCCGCCGTGCGGCTCGATCGCTCGGCCCTCGTCGACACGCACCGATCCGAACCGGCACAC